>WGCR01000025.1 GCA_015493675.1 Anaerolineae bacterium | reverse complement strand
TATGCCGACATCTGGCGGTAACGGCCGCGTCAGGCTTTCGCAAATCCTGGCGGTCTCGGATGATATGATAAAATGATTCCATGACCAAGCGCATTGATTATCGTTTTCTTATTCTCGCGCTGGCGTGGATGACCGTTATCTTCTGGTTTTCCAGCCAGTCAACCCTGTTTCATCTGCCCGACAGCTTGCTGGATACGATCTTCAAGAAGAGTTCCCACGCCGCGGCCTATGGCGTGTTGTGGACGCTGTGGTGGCTGGCCACGGGGCGGCGTCCCTGGCTGGCGCTGGCTCTCACCATCGGCTACGCCATCAGCGATGAATGGCATCAGACTTTCGTGCCCGGTCGTCATGGCCAGTGGTTCGATGTGGGCGTCGACGCCACCGGCGCTTTGCTGGCCATGGCTTTCATTCATCAGCGCTGGGACTCAGTTGTTCGCCGGTAGCAGGAATAACTGAGTCCCACCCGCATCATTCAGGAGTCTGTATTCCTATATTATGGAAAAAGCAAAACACACGCTTGTCATTATTGGCCGCGGTTTGCTTATTCTCGTTGCCGTGCTGTTCATTCTCCTCAGCATCGCCGGGCTGGGCGGCGTCTGGCATGTCAATCGGGCGGCAACGGATGTGACCCTGAAAGTATTCGCCGTGGTCGAGTCGGGAGTTTCGGTTGCCGATTCAGGCGTGAATCAGGCGCTGAATAAAGTGAAGGAGAGCCGCTCCGAGGTCTTGCAGACACAGGAAGATATCGATACGCTGGGCAAAAACCTCAAGGAGAATCATCCTGCGCTCATCGCCCTGAGCCAGCGTTTGGACAACAGACTGGCGCCCTCGGTGGGAAAAATCCAGTTGGCGCTCGAACCGGTGCGGGATGGCCTGGTAACAGTTGATTCTGCGCTGACAGTGGCAAACAGCATCCCTTATTTTCGGGAAAAAGCGCCCGGACTGAAAGATACACAGGACGCGCTGGACAATATATCGAGTCTGAACGCAGATATCACACAACTGCGAACGACCATTCGCGTCGCGGCTGAGGGCAAGGCCGACGCCCTGACAAATGAGACAACCACACTTCTACTCAACATCACCAAACGAGTTGATGACCGTCTGGCCCAAACGCAGGGTAATCTTGAACAGGTGCAGAACAAGATCAACGCCCTGCAGGAAGAGATCGCCCGCAAAAAGGCCCGGCTGCTTTTCATTTACAACATGGCAGCAGCCCTGTTCAGTCTCCTGCTTCTGTGGCTGATATATTCCCAGGTAGTCGTCATCTCGGTGCAGGTGAAGAAACTGCGCGGCAACATTCAGCAGGAGGCCGTCGCCGCCCCGCCTCCACCAGATGACACCCCCACAAGGCCCCTACTTGCGGAGATAAATGCTGTGCCTGACGGGGCCGCCGACATTACTGCAGATGAGCCTGACTCTCTGGCGATGGTCAGCGAACCCGCTGTTCTGGGCGATGAGGAAACGGATTAGACCGCAGAGCACAGGCCGGGCAAAAAACCAAAGCAAAAACAATGAGGGGCATAACGACGAGGAAAGCGGGAGGCGCGGGTCCTATCGTTAAGACAATATCCCTGCTACCCCAGGCCCGATACATGCTCGGGCAGAATGCTGTACATCACTCGCACTTCGTCGGGACTGGCAAGTTGCCAATCCTGGCCCGCATAGCGTTGTGAGAGCTGATTGATATGCTCGCGGGCGACATCGCCCTCAATTATCTCCACCACCCGGCCGCGAATCTGCACATAGCGATAAGGATTGGCGTCGTCGATGATCACCAGGGCTACACGCGGGTCCCGACGCATATTGCGATCTTTGGCCCGCCCGCGGGCCGAGTTGATGCGGATGAACTGGCCGTCGAAGTCGAACCACAACGGCGTGGCCTGGGGGGAGCCATCGGGCATGGTGGTGGCCAAAACAGCCAGGAGCGAGCGTTCCAAAAGATCTCGATAATCGGTTGGCATCATGCTGACCTTCATATCCGCCTGAGAGTGTAGAGGGACAAAAGTGAATGACAATGGTTCGATTGTCCCATAATTGCCCCGTCCCGTCAAAACATTCGGGTGTGTAACTACACAGGTATCCCACACAACGCTTTGCCACGAAGGCGCGAAGGTTTAAGAAGGCACGAAGAAAACCTTCTATCTTTCCCTTCGTGTCCTTGTGCCTTCGTGTCTTTGTGGTTTTTGCCTCGATATGAAAGGGTAGGCGTATAGCTACTCGGATGTGTCCAAAATGAGTTGAGCGCTGTCGCAGTAACCAGCAGACTGAAGTCGAGCGCTTCAGGCCTGCGGCCAGCGGACGTCCTTCACTGTCCAAAATCACACTGATAAACCAGTCGCCTCAGGGCGACCACGGAACAGCATTTCCAGAACAGGAAAATCTACAGAACCGAAAAAGCAAACCATGATTTCCCATATCGGAAATGGCTGGAAATCGATGTACAGCGATCAAATTACCAGTAGCGAACATGACTTATAAGGTTTTGCTTTTTTCCAACGAATCAGGCATAATAAAGCTCGAATGCAATATAAATTACAGCCCAAACGATAATAAAGAAGTATAATCATTATCAAATGACCTTCCTTATAAATAATTCATTA
Organism: Anaerolineae bacterium; assembly: GCA_015493675.1. Classification (GTDB taxonomy): domain Bacteria; phylum Chloroflexota; class Anaerolineae; order J102; family J102; genus M2005. Next base: position 8,317 of record WGCR01000025.1, on the reverse strand, counting down.
ATCACCGCTCCGTTGACAATGCAAAGGGAATTTGCTATACTCATTTCCAGTAGGGAAATAGGCTTTTGCATAAAATGAGTTGAGCACGGCATATACCATTTCAATTTGGGTTTATGGCCTTGGTGCGAATAGAAAAGCCTATTTTTCTGTTATGTTCTGCATCATTCAGAAAACGGCGTTCACCTCACAGGAGTCATGAAATGGCGAAAAATGAAGCACCGCAGTATCGGCAGGCAACCGGATATCGGGCGCCAAAGATTGTTCACAAGGGCGCATTGAAACAATTTTCCGGCTCACCTCTGGGCAAGGATAAAGGGATCGGGCTGCCGGGCATTCCTGGTCAGTAATTTTACAGAACCAAAACTTTTTGGCTCAACAGGAATTCAGGGGAGTCCCGACCACCGGGAGGTCAACAAGCAGTCCTCCCAAGATCCAAAAGAGCCAACATCCTCCTTTCTCAATACATTCATCCCATCAGGAGTATCCTCGATGAAACGATCTCTTATTCTACTAGCGATACTATTCCTCTTGCTCGGCGTCTTGGTCCAAACCAGTCTGGCCTACTCTTATGCCGAGGGTTGCGTTGTTGACGGTAAAACCGGTCAGCCGTGGACGCATGGCGGCACGGTGACCATTACCTGGCCGCCAAACGGCACGACCACCACACAACTGGACGCCAACGGCTGTTTCGGCCCCGTCTCCATTGCAGTCAGTGTGCATGGCAATCCAGCCATGACAGCGACCATCGATTTGGATCCCGGGCCTGCTGGCGATCCTTCTGATATTATCTGCAATATCCCCCAAGACAATTATACAGGCCCTGCTTCCGATGATCGAGCAGTGTTTGTCTGCCCGGACGATAGCGGCGATCCCATGCCCACCGACACAGGCCCGAACGCCGTGCTGTTGATGAAGATGGGGGCTTCGCCCGAGACCAATTCACCGCTGGCGACTCTCGCTCTGGCCGGAACAGGCTTGCTGGCCATTCTGGGCTTGGCCGTTTTCTGGCGCCGTCGGCAAGCTCTATAATCTCACCTCTCTTTCCATTGATCCTCTTCCAAAACCCGATCCCGGCTGATCGGGTTTTGCTTTTCCCTATCCAATCCCCGATTGTCGACGATTTGGACGGGCCGCGAGCTCTGGACGAATGAATTCCGTCGCCCGGCAGGCCAACCCGCGTCGATACCGATGGAAATCATGTCTCAGCGCGTTATTCTGAGCAAAGGGACTTTTCAAAGATGACTAAAGCCTGCCACGATGTTTGAAAAACGCAAAAACATGACGCTGACGCCCTCTTTTTTGACTGGAACTGGTTCCCTACAGTATAATACAGCATAGGCAAACAGAGGGACCGGATCATCCTCGTTTAGCGCCATTCACGGGAATAAACTACTACATACATTTCAACTAGAATTGCCGACAATATAGAGGTCAATTGTGAAAAATTCAATCCCGATATCCATCATCAAAAGACGGTCAGCTTTATCCGTCTCCTTCGCCATCATAGCCATCTTGTTGGTGTCGCTTGTCGCGCTGGCAGACTGGACCAGCATCAATACAGATGACGATCAGATCGATCCCAACTGGGCTTCTGTGACGCCCGCTTACGAGGATGACACCAACGATGCTGGCATCCAGGACAAGGACGAAATCAAAGTCGCAAAATATGTCTTTGACGGCGATGCCATTTACTTTTTCATGGAGAGTTGGGATGCAACTGATATTCTGAGCAGCGATGAAATGCGGGCGGTTGCTGCTCTGGATTGCAACAACAACGGGACATTTGACGACGCCGATGATTATCAACAGGGCACCAAGGGCGACCGAATCATCGTTCGTTACAATTACGATCAGGTAATCGTCTATGATGGCAGTGGCAAGAACTCAATTGCAGGCGATCCAACCTGGGGAGATCCCGGTGACAATAATGCTGGCGGTAGCGGCGGCGCCTGGCAGAATCCTCAGACGGAGTGGAAGGCGCCGTTGCAAAATCTCTATCCCGAGTGTCGCGGCATCAAAAGCCCCGTGCCCCTTGCTTTCTCCATCATCCAGGTTACCGATTCGGATTCCACCGTCATTTCACAATCTGACGGCACTTATCTGATTGACAATCCCATAGATTTTGGTGATGCAAAAAATGTGATTACATGGTATTGGGGAAGTCCGACATGCCACGATTATAACACCAAAATACTGTGCAGTGGCCCGCGTCATGGCATTTCGGGCCTGAAGCTGGGGGAGATTATCGATGCAGATAGCGGCGAACTGGCCAATGACGCGGCTCAGGCCGATGACAGCCATTACAATGGCGATCCCAATGACGAGGACGGCATCGCTCCCACCGAGGCCATCACCTGGACAGCGGCTGGCGCTGGCTCGCTGGACGTCACGGTCAGCGGTGGCGGCGGCTACCTGAATTGCTGGATCGACTGGGATAGAAGCGAAACCTTTGATTCTGGCGAACATCTCATTTCAGAACAATTCCTGACAGCGGGCGATCACACCCTCAGCGTCAGCGTGCCCGCGGGCGTGACTTTCGACGGCCCGTATATGGCCCGCTGCCGCCTCACTCCTGGCAGCGGCCAGGGAAACACGCCCACCGGCTCGGTCTGGGGCGGTGAAGTCGAGGATCATGACTGGCTGATTCAGCCGGTGACGCCCGCCATCAGCATCAGCGGCGCGGATGTGGCCCTGAGCTGGACGCATCTGACGCAAAACGACGAAGAGCAGGCTTACAAGAGCGCTGCCCCCTATTTTGACGTCACTGCCGCCACCGCAGTGGGTGCAGCCAACACCACTGGCTCCGCCACCGACGCGGGCGTGGTGGGAACGCCTTCCGACGTGATTTTTTACAAAGTTGTCGGGCATAAAACCATCACCGATTCCGAGGACAGCAGCATCACCTACACACTTACATCCACGCCCTCCAAAGAGCTGGGGCTGTTCGAATTCGATCTGATTCCGGGCAGTAACAATTGAAAAAGCATCTTTTGCCTGTCATTCAAAAATAGCATAAAATCTCCCAAATACACTTCCCTTTCCATCCAGACCGGAGGTCTCATCCATCCATGAAACCAAGAAAAACGCTCCGCCGCCACACTCTTCCCCTGCTCATCGCCCTGTTGATTCTTTTCGCCACGACCCTCATTGCCCTGGCTGATTGGACGACCATCGACACCGACGACGACAGTATCGATCCCAATTGGGGGACGCCTGTTTATACCGCCAGCTCAAACGACCCGAGCATCAATGATCAAGATGAAATTCATTACGCCTGGTATGCTTACGATGGCGATAACATCTATTTTCGGATGGAGAGCTGGGCGGGCGGGAACATCCTGGCAAACACGGCCAATCAACGCGGCGTCGGTGCATTGGATTGCAACCGAGACGGCGATTTCGATGACACAGAGGATCGCGCCATTGTCGTAACGAATGCCACCAATGTGGACAATATCGGTATTTACGACGGCGCAATGAATCAAATCGGCGGCACAGATGATGATACACATGCCGATAAAGATGGTAATAATATCGAATGGCGGATTGATCTGAATCTAATTCCCCCCGAATGCCGTGGCAGCGATCAGGCCACGCCCCTGACAATGAGTATCATCAATGCGACATCGGAGACGACTTATGATGTGCTCAGCCATACGGACGTTTACCAATACGCCAATCCCATCGATTATGGCGATGCGAAAAACGTCTATGACTGGGACAACAGCGTCTGCCAACACTATAATACCATCGCCCTCTGTAACGGCGCCCGTCATGGCGTCACCAGCCTGAAGTTGGGAGCGGAGATCGATGCCGATGGCGGCGATCTGCAAGATGACGTCGCACTGGCGGATGACACCACCAATACCGCCGACGAGGACGGCGTGGCCCCCAGCCCGGGCGTGACCTGGGTCGCGGGCGGCGCTGGCTCGCTGGATGTAACCGTCAGTGGCGGCAGCGGCTATCTTTCCTGCTGGATCGACTGGGACGGCGATGAAACCTTTGAGACCAGCGAACGCGTCATCAATGATCAATCCCTTGCCGCAGGCGATCACACCCTCAGCGTCAACGTGCCCTCGGGAACGATTTTCAACGGCCCGTATATGGCCCGCTGTCGCATTGCTCCCAACTCGGGCGAGGGAAACTCTCCTATTGGCCCGGTGTGGGGCGGCGAGGTCGAGGATAATGACTGGCTGATCCAGCCGGTTGACCTGAATATCGCCATTAGCGGCAGCGATGTGGCCCTGAGTTGGACACATCTCAGCCAGAATGACAGTGAACAGGCCTACAAGAGCGCCACGCCCTACTTCGACTACGCCAGCGCCAGTCCGCTGGGCACTGCCGGAACATCAGGCTCTGCCACAGATGCGGGCGTGGTAGGCAGCCCGGCCGGCAGCGCTTATTACCAGGTGGTCGGCCAGAAGAGCGTCAGCGGTTCGACCCTCTACGCCACCCCCTCCAAAGAGGTCGGACTTTTCGAATTTGATCTGACGCCCGGCACAAGTTGATCCCCCTATTGTTTTCATCCCCAAACAGCAAGGCCCGAGGCAAGCGCCCCGGGCCTTCTTTCATGCGTCGGGCCAGGCCTGAGGATGGTCGTCGCGCACCATCGTATCCAGGTCCGCAGCAGCGGCGTTGGCTTCCATCTGGGTGACTGATTTGACGCCGGGGATGACGCAGGTGACCAGGGGATGCTGCAAGGGCCAGGCCAGGGCCCAGGCCGCTATGGGAATGCCGGCAGGAATTTCGTTGCGGGCAATCTCCTCCGCTTCGCGGAGTTGGCGCTCGATGTGCTCGGGCTCCCAGGTGGAGCGGACGTCGTTGGGATCGGTGAAGCGGTGGCCAGGCTTGTATTTGCCGGTGAGAAAACCGCTGGCCAGGGGCACGCGAGCCAGCATTCCCAGATCCTGATGTTCGATGATGGGGAATATCTGGGTTTCGGGGCGTCGATCGAGGCGATTGTAGACGATCTGCAACACGCTGGCCCCGACTTCGCTGGCCTTGCGGGCCTGATGAGAGGGATCCATGCTGCGACTGGAGCTGATAGAAATGCCCAGAAAACGGATCTTGCCCGCCTTCACCTGCTTATCCAGCATGGTCCACAGCTCGTCATTATCAAAAACGTGGTCGCCGCCCGAATGAAACTGGTAAATATCGATGACGTCGGTTTGTAATGAACGAAGCGATGCTTCCAACTGCTTGCGGACAGCCTTGGGCGAGAAGCTGGGCGTGCGATCCATGAGGCCATGAAACTCGTGCCCGAACTTGGTAGCGATGATCCAATCGTCACGCTGACCCCGAATGGCATTGCCGATGAGACGCTCGGAGAGATGATCGCCATAGCATTCGGCGGTGTCAATCAGGTTGACGCCCAGGTCTCTGGCCCGGGCGAGAATATCATGCGCCTCTGGCTGCGTGAATGCCTTGCCCCACTCGCCGCCAAACTGCCAGGCACCGACGCCAATCACAGAAACGCGCAAATTTGTCTTGCCTAACCTGCGATACTTCATAGCAACCTCCTTGGAAAAATATGGTGTAGGTCCAGGAAGCCCGATCATAGCGTATGCGCACCAAGACGTCAATAATTGCCGCCCCAGCGTCATTTGTGGTACCCTTCTGCGTTGGCGAATCACATGATTTCGTCCCCCCATCCCTGTCAAAAGGCATCTCTATTTCATGAATTCATCCACCACAAATCCAACTGAAAACACCTCCGTTACAACAAAAAAATCCCGGTCGTTGAAAGATTATCTGGGGTTGCTGGCCCGCGGTTACGCCATGGGCTCCGCCGATGTGGTGCCCGGCGTTTCGGGCGGCACCATGGCGTTCATCCTGGGCATTTACGAAGAGCTGATCTTCAGCATCCGGGCCGTGGGCCGCAAAGATTTCTGGAACGCCCTGCTGCATTTTCGCATCAGGGAGGCGCTGGCAGCCATCAACCTTCCCTTCCTGCTGGCAGTGGGAAGCGGCATCATTCTGGCTTTTCTCAGCCTGGCCAAGGGACTGGAATGGCTGCTGGAAAACAAACCTGTCTTCATCTGGAGTTTCTTCTTCGGACTGGTGCTGGCATCGGTCATTACCGTGGCCCGGCGCGTCAAGAAGTGGGACGTCATCCTGGCGGCGGCGCTGGCGCTGGCGGCGGTGGGCGCTTACTTTCTGGTGGGGGCCGTGCCCGCGCAGACGCCCGAGACCTGGCTTTATGTCTTCCTCAGTGGCGCTTTGGCCAGTTGCGCCATGATTCTGCCCGGCATTTCGGGCGCTTTCATCCTGGTGCTGCTGGGTAAATACCAGTTCGCCCTCAGCGCCGTCAATAACCGCGATATCGTGAGCCTGATGCTGCTGGCCGCGGGCGCAGCGGTGGGACTGGTCACATTCGCCCAGGTGCTGGGCTGGCTGTTCCGCAAACACCACGATCTCACCGTCGCCATCCTCACTGGCTTTATGCTGGGCAGCTTGCGCAAACTCTGGCCCTGGAAAGAAGTGGTGGAGACCATGACGGATAGCCACGGCAAAGAAATCCCCACCATCATTCACAATATCCTGCCTGCCATGCAGATCAACGGCAGCTTCAACACCGAGATCATCGTGGCCCTGGCGCTGGCCGCCGTCGGCTTCGCCGCAGTGCTGCTGCTGGACAGGTTGGCGGTCACCATCGGCGATTAATGACGCATCATTCATCTCCAACGCCGCCTGGGACTGAAAGACCAGGCTCATAGCTCAAACCGGCTAAAGCCGATTAGGGAACATCAAGGCGCTTCAGCGTCTTTCAGCTTTGAGCCCGGCCCCATCGGCGCCGGGCGGCGCTGAATGACGCCCAAACGGAACACTTACCCCGAACGCATCACTCATCTCCAATGCCGCCTGGGACTGAAAGACCAGGCTCATAGCTCAAACCGGCTGAAGCCGATTCTTGTGCACAACAGAACCGCTGATACACCGAATGACGCATTGCTGCTACCCGTCTCCTTCTTTTCGCCTCCTCTGGAGGGCACTCATGGCGCTATGGCGACTCTACTATCACTTTGTTTGGGCAACAAAGGAACGCCAACCGTTGATCAGTCCTGACCTTCAACCAATCATCTATGGCTACATTATCGGCAAAGCCCATGCCATGGGGGTTATTGTCCATGCAATCGGAGGCATGGACGACCACATCCACATCGTCAGTTCAATTCCCCCCAAAGTTTCCCTTGCAGACTTCGTCAGATTCACCAAGGGAGGCAGCTCCTATCATGTCAACCACACGTTCCAGGAAGCCGATTTTGGTTGGCAGCGAGGCTATGGCGTTTTCTCTTTGGGAGGCAAACAGCTATACTCAGCTATCGATTATGTTCTCAATCAGGAAACGCATCACCGACTCAACAACATCGAGCAAAGACTCGAAGACTATGCGCTGCTAGATGACGGTCCAGCCATTTGGAACCATGGTAAAGCGATTGCAAAAATCAAGATCATCAAATCTGATTATGAAGCCCCTTGATCAAGGCGCTTCAGCGTCTTTCAGCTTTGAGCCCGGCCCCATCGGCGCCGGGCGGCGCTGATTGACGCCCAAACGAAACACTTTCCCCGAACGCATCACTCATCCCCAACGCCGCCTGGGACTGAAAGCCCTGACTCATAGCTCAAACCGGCTAAAGCCGATTCCCGACTTTCCATGCACCCATTCCGTCTCAAACCAAAACTCGATTATCGTCTGTGGGGCGGCCAGCGTCTGGCTCGCTGGATCGGCCTGCCCGAGCCGCTGCCTGATGATCTGGCCGAAATCTGGCTGGTCTACGCCGAAAACCGCATTCTCAACGGGCCCTGGGCGGGCCGCACGCTGGGCGCAGTTGCTCGCAACCTGAAAGAGGCGTTGTTGGGAACCCGCCCCATCAAGCGCTATGGCTATGATTTCCCGCAACTGACGAAATTCATCGACGCCAACGCCAAACTCAGCATCCAGGTGCATCCCGATGACGCCTACGCCCACAGCGTGGAGGCCCACACCGGCTTTCATGGCAAAACCGAGGCCTGGTACATTCTGCACGCCGAGCCCGGCGCAACCCTGATCTACGGGCTCAACCGCCGCAGCAATCGGGAGGAATTCCGTCAGGCAGTGGCCGACGGTAAACTGGAGGAATTGCTGAACTATCTGCCGGTGCAAACAGGCGATGTGATCTTCGTGCCCGCAGGCACGCTTCACGCCATCAACGAAGGCATCCTGTTGTTCGAGATTCAGCAAAAATCGGACCTGACCTACCGCGTGTATGACTACAACCGCCGCGGGCCCGATGGCAAGCTGCGGGAGCTGCATCTGCAAAAAGCCCTGGATGTGATC
>WGCR01000024.1 GCA_015493675.1 Anaerolineae bacterium | reverse complement strand
GTCTTGCCCACGCCCGAGCTGGTTCCGGCGATGAGGATGCGAGGAGATGCCGTCATCCTACGATCCCCCACAATCTTGTATCGCCTCGCGCCAGATGGCGAGCAGGCCCGTTTCCTCCATGACCTGCCCATCATGCAGCAAGTCGTCGGCCCGGCCGGAGAAGACGGCCTGACCTTGGTGCATGACGATGACCCAGGTGGGCCAGTGTTGCACCATGCCCAGGTCATGGCTGATGAGCAGGATGGTCTTGCCGCGGGCGTGGTAGGCGTCCAGAATGCGGCGAATCTCGATGCGGCCCCAGGGATCGAGGCTGGCCATGAGTTCATCCAGGGCCAGGACGTCGGGCCGCATGGCCAGGACGCCGGCCAGGGCCACCCGGGCCTTTTCGCCGCCGCTGAGCGCGTGGGTGGGGCGCTCCAGCAAGTGTTCGACGCCGCAGAAGTTGGCCGCTTCCAGCACGCGGGCTCGGGCGTCATCCTGGCTCAGCCCCAAATTCAGCGGCCCGAAGCTGATGTCCTGATAGACGCTGGCGGAGAAGAGCTGGTCATCGGGGTTTTGGAAGACCAGAGCCACTTGCTGGCGCAGGCGTTTGAGGCCCGGACGGGCGTAGTCCAGGGGCTGACCGCGAAAGCTCACCTGGCCCGAGCGGGGTTTGAGCAGGCCGTTCAGGTGGAGGAAGAGGGTGGATTTGCCCGAGCCGTTGCGTCCCACCACCGCGATCTTCTCGCCCGCGGGGATGTCCAGGGTCAAATCGTTCAGCGCAGGGCGGAAGGTTTGGGCGGGATAGGCGTAGGTGACGCGCTGGAAGGAGAAGAGCATAGGGAATTGTCAGTAGAAATTATCAGGAATGAGAAAGTTTTTGATCATGCCTGGCATCATGCTGCTAACAAGGATTAAAGATTAATGAACAATGATTAAAGGCTGAATCAACGTGGTTTGCGCTTTAATCATCACTCATTAATCATTGATTTGAACATGATTGAGCAGATATCTAATGGCCCTCCTCGCCGCAAGCTGCTTCCAATAATGTCTATGAGATTAGAAGAAGCGCCAGATGCCCAGGAGTGTGGCGAGGGTGAAGGGCGCCAGGAGCAGAAGGCGGCGGTCGGTCTGGTATTCGGTTGGCAGGACGCGCAGGTCGCCGCCATCGTAGCCGCGGGAGGCCAGGGCCAACTGCAACTGGCGGCTGCGCAGGAAGGATTCGACGAAGAGATGGGTGGCGATCCAGGCGGCGTTCTGCATCCTCCGCCCATACGAGGCGTTGAAGCCCAGGCGACTCTCCTGGGCCCGCACCATGCGCTCCAGGCTTCCCAGAAAGACGAAGATGAAGCGGTACATGAGGGTCATCAGGTCGATGATGAGTGCGGGCATGTGCAGGCGGTGGAGCATGTCGATGATGTCCACCATGGGGGTGGTGAGGGCCAGGAAGTTCATGGCCGCGGCCGCGCCCAAGGCCCGCAGGATGAGGTTGACGCCCTGGTAGAGCGCGTCGGGCGTGGTGGAGAGCCACAGGGGGCCGAGGTGGGTGCGCCATGCCGCGGGCGGAGGATACAGGCTGACGCTGAGCATGACCGCGAGGGTGGCCAGCAACAGGAAGAGGGCTTCCGCCAATAGCAGGCCGCCAAACGCGCGGGCGGGGATGCGGGCCAGGCCCGCGGCGAGGAGCAGCATCCACAGGGCGGCTGTCAGGCCCACCAGGGGCTCGTCGAGGATCAGGCAGAGGGCGATGACGCTCAGGGCGATCCCCCCTTTGATCAAGGGATCGACATGGCGCAGAGCGTTGCTGTAAGCATAGCGGTCGATGAGGTGCATGGGAGAGCGTCAAGTCGCGCGTCTGGTCACTGTTTGCGGCCGCGAAAGTACCCGAAGGCGTAGCCGATGAGGATGCCGCCGGCCGCCGCCTGGAGGCCGAAGAGCATGCTTTCGGTCTCGCTGCCGGGGGGCGTCCACACGTTGTGAATCCAGTTGGGGTCGTAGTCGGGCGCGATCTGGGCGATGACCTCGGAGCCGACGCCGTCGGAGCCGCCGAAATCGCTGTTTTTCACAGTCATCAGGGGCCAGGCCATGAGCAGGATGATGGCAATGACGCCCAGGATGGTCCAGAGCCAGGGCCGGGTTTTCTTGGGAGAAGATTGGGCGGTCATGCGGCGCCTCCCTGGATTCCGAGCTCCGCCAGTTCTTCCGGGGCGTTGCTCTGCAAAGCGTTGAAGACCAAAACAATGAGAATGCCTTCGGCGATGGCCAGGGGGATTTGCGTGACCGCGAAGACCCCCGCGAAGGTGAGGAAGGAGCCCAGGTAGCCGGTGTTGGGATCGGGGAAGGCCAGGGCCAGTTCGGTGCTGGTGATGATGTAGGTCATCCAATCGGCGATGACCGCGGCCAGGAACACCGCCAGCCAGATGGGAACGCGGCCTTTCAGGGGCTTCCACACCAGGTAGTAGGCCACCAGAGGCCCGCCGATGGCCATGCTGAAGCTGTTGGCGCCCAGGGTTGAGATGCCGCCGTGGGCCAGGAGCAGGGCCTGGAAGATGAGGGCGATGGTGCCCAGGATGGTGACGACGAAGGGCCCGTAGAGGATGGTTCCCAGGCCCGTGCCGGTGGGATGACTGGAGGAGCCGGTGACGCTGGGAAGTTTGAGCGCACTGAGCACGAAGATGAATCCTCCCGAAAGCCCCAGCAGCAGGCGTTGCTCCGGGCGTTCTTTGAGCAGCTTGCGGATTTGAATGAAGCCGATGATCCAGAAAGGAATGGCCACCAGCCACCAGAAGATGGCCCAGGGCAGGGGCAGGTAGCCTTCCATGATGTGCATGGGCTGGGGCGCGGCGGGCGAGCTGGCCCATGC
>WGCR01000023.1 GCA_015493675.1 Anaerolineae bacterium | reverse complement strand
CCCACCTCCCGGAGGTCTTGAAAGCGGTCCTGCGTTCGCCAGCCTCGACCTCCAACGCATTTTGGACACACCCTTAAGATTTTGAGAGATTGGTTCTGATAGTATACCGCAGAAGAAAAAGGGATTCAATGCGACAAAATTAGAAAAAATTACACCGTCATTGAAAATGATTTACAAGAAACAAAAAATTGTTGAAATATCTCTTGACAAGGTTAGATATTTTTGCTATCATGTGACCAGAAATTGAATTCAAATCCCAAATTCCTCTACGAGGCGGCCGATGAAATACCCCGTTCCTGGACGTTGTCCCGTTTGTGGACAGAATTTATATGTAACAAAACTCGCCTGTGTGCATTGCGGCACCACAGTGGAAGGCGCCTTCGAGCTTCCCAGCCTGGCCCGGCTTTCGCCCGAGCATCAGCAATTCGTCGAGCTGTTCATTCGCTCCGAGGGCAAGCTGAACCGGATGCAGGAGATCATGGGCGTTTCTTATCCAACCGCCCGGGCGCAGCTCCACGAGGTCATCCGGGCGTTGGGCTATGAACCCAGCAGCCCCGACGATGGCAAGTCTCAGCCGGTGACGCAGGAACGCCGCCGTCAGATTCTGGCGGACCTCGATGCAGGCAAAATCACGTCTGATGAAGCCATCAGACTCCTGAAAGGAGAGGTGAAATGATGACTGGCAACAAAAAACGACAACACTGGCGCCGAAAAGGCTTTTTCACCGAGACCCTGCCGCTGCATCCCGACGACACCCTTTTTCTCAAGTGCAGCGGCCCTATCAAAGTCATGGGCATCGAAGGCCCCAACGCCATCATCAAGGGCATTGGCGATCTGCAATGGCGCCGGGAGGGCCAGCTGATCAGCGCCCGCTTCGAGGGGCCCATCAAAGCCATGGTTCCCCGCGACGTCCGTCTGCAACTCGACACAGAAGGCCCCGTCACGATCAGAGATGTGAATGCGGGCGATATCGAGGCGCTCTCGTCTGACGGGCCGCTGAATGTTCTTGGCGCCGCCACGCTACATGTGCGAGAAGCAGACGGCGCCTTGACAGTCGCCGACATCCGCGGACGCGTGCAGATAGATGAAACGGACGGCCCCGCCACCTTTCGCAATATCGATGGCGATATTATCGTGGACAAAGCCGATGGCCCCATCACCATGCAGCAATGTCGGGGAAATATCGATGTAACCAACGATGGCCCGATCTATCTGCAATTGACCGGGACGCTTTCCCAGATTGTGCGGTTGCGCGCCGATGGCAGCATCTTCCTGAAAACGCCTGCGACGACAAGAATGGCCGGCGTGATCCGGGCGGAGCACAACATCAAGATCGAGCTGGATCAGCAGAATATCGACGCCAGCGATGACACGGTCACGCTGGCCCGGCCTGCAGGCAATCAGCCGGTGATTTCGGTGGACATCAGGGCTGATGGCGATGTGTACATTGGGCCCAACCCGCCCGCTAACGCCGAGACCGTCCCACAACATTCGGGGTGGCGATGGCTGAGTGCGTTCATCGGCGGCAGGCGATGGGTGCGGCCCACCCGAACGGTGACAACCCCTCCTCCTGCGGATGGAGCGGCTTCTGCGCCCCCAGCGCCCACAGATGACATCGCCGCCGAGCGAGAGATGATCCTGCGCATGGTGGCCGAGGGGAAGATCACGGCCGAGGAAGCGGCAGACTTATTGGAGGCGCTGGAATGAGTATGATGATGTCTCCCCGCAAGCCCCGCGGCGGGAATCTAACCCCCTGGCGACCGAAACTGCCCACCCTGCGCGGCAACCGACGGCTACCCCGCTCCTTGGCCGCGGCAGGCGCGGTGACGACGCTGGCGGTCGCGGGCGTGGCCACAGCAGTGGTGCTCGGCAGCCTGGCGGTCGCAGGCATCGGCGCCCTGATCCTGGGTGCGTTGGCGGTCGGCGGCTACTGGTTCCGGGCCAAACACAAAGGCATCTGGCTGCATGTGCTGGTGGACACCGACGATGTGGTCATTTCCCTGGCCCTGCCCATCCCCATATCCTTGTTGCGCCGGGGCGTGGCGCTGTCCCCCGCTTCCGATGGCGCTGTCGAAATGGCCCGACTGATCCTGGAAGACCCGGAGCTGATGTCAACGCTCCACCATGACGCCATCGAGATCATGCTCGATAGCGGTAATGATCACATCGAGGTGGTTATCGGCCCGCGACGCAAGAAGTGGCGAGCAATTCAATTCAACCCGGTCCGATCCTTCTCTCAAACCAAATCCCTGATCAATCAGGAGGAAACAAATTATGTCTGATGAACGGTTGCAGATTCTGAAAATGCTCGAAGAGGGCAAAATCACTGCCGAAGAAGCCTCGCAATTGCTGGAGGCGCTGAAGTCGCCGGAAGACGCGAGCGCCCACAGCATCCCGCAAGAACGGGAGACGTGGAAGACGCCCGCCAAAGCCCGCTGGGTGCGCATCGAGGTGCGAGAGCGCAACGGCGACCGGGTGAACAT
>WGCR01000022.1 GCA_015493675.1 Anaerolineae bacterium | reverse complement strand
CACGCCTGATCGTAGGCATCATCATCGGCAAAGCTACAGAGTATTACACATCTCATGCCTACAAACCCACCAACAGCATCGCCGAGGCAGCCCTGACCGGCCCGGCCACCGTTATCATCGAAGGTCTGGCTGTGGGCATGAATTCGACCATGATTCCGGTGCTCTCTATTGCGGTGGGCATTTTCATCAGCTTTTATGTCGTCGGCGGCGCCACCAATACGTTGATGGGGCTGTTCGGCGTCGGTATCGCCGCTGTGGGCATGCTTTCCACCCTGGGCATCACCCTGGCCACCGACGCTTACGGCCCCATTGCCGACAACGCCGGCGGCAACGCTGAGATGGCGCATCTGCCTCCAGAGGTGCGTCAGCGCACCGACCAGTTGGATGCATTGGGCAACACGACCGCCGCCACCGGCAAGGGCTTCGCCATTGGCTCCGCCGCCCTGACAGCCCTGGCCTTGCTGGCGGCCTATCTGGAAGAAATCCGCTATGGCTTGAGCCATCTGGCGGGGATTGAAAACGTCCCCATTGCCGGGCGCACGGTGCAGGTGGCGGAAATGAGCATGAAAGACTTCATGGCATATTTCGACGTCACCTTGCTGAATCCAGCTGTTCTGATCGGCATTTTCATTGGCGCCGTGACCGCTTTCTTCTTCGCCGCCCTGACTATGGAGGCGGTTGGGCGAGCCGCAGGTGGTATGGTGGAGGAAGTTCGTCGCCAATTCCGGGAGATGCCTGGTATTCTGGAAGGCGCCATCAAGCCTGATTACGCCCGATGTGTTGAAATCAGCACAGAGGCTGCACAGCGGGAGATGATCCTGCCTGCCTTGCTGGGCATTGTCGTGCCTCTGATTGTGGGCGTGTTGCTGGGCGTGGCGGGCGTGCTAGGCCTGCTCATCGGTGGCCTCACCGCCGGGTTTGCGCTGGCGATTATGATGGCCAATGCCGGTGGCGCCTGGGATAATGCCAAGAAGTACATCGAAGAAGGCGCGTACGGCGGGAAGGGCTCTGACGCCCACAAGGCCACCGTGGTGGGCGACACCGTGGGCGATCCCTTCAAGGACACCTCGGGCCCCTCGCTGAACATCCTCATCAAACTGATGTCCATGGTTTCGGTGGTCTTCGCGGGCCTGGTGGCTTCGCTGTACGGCGGTTTTGGCCTGATGGGCTTGTTCCTGCACTGAGTTTTGATCGATTGACAAAAAATAAGGCCTCGGAGCGAATCTCCGGGGCCTCTTTGTTTTCTGGTGGCGGGGGAAGAAGCTGTCCGGTGGAGAGGTGACGGATATCGTCAGAGCGGAACATGCCGGTCGCTGCGAACTGGCTCTTCATCTTTCAGATAACCTTCTTTTTTCAATAGTTTCAGAAAATGAATTTGGGCCGCGGTGGCGGGCTGCGTGATATTCTCCGCCATCCAGATGGTATATGCCATGGGGGTGTCGGTGAGGGTTAATATGTGGATATTTCCCAGGCGCAGGCAACGCTGCGCGGCCAGCTTGGGCACGAAGCCCACGCCAATGCCTTCCTCCACCGCCAGGATAATGGCCTCGGAATTGCCCACTGTCATCACCGCCTGCAGCTCATCAATACTGATGTCATGACGGGCCAGAGCATTTTTCATGGCCTGATAGGTGCCTGAGCCGGGCTCGCGCAGGATCAGACGCTCCTGCAAGAGCATATCGGGCGAGACCGACTCATATTGGGTCCAGCGATGGGTGCTGGGCACGATGAGGACAACTTCATCTTGCTCAAAACGATAATAACGGATGTCGCGATGCGATGTGCGTACGCTGGTAAACGCCAGATTCACTTCGCGCATCGTCAATAACTCCAAGACCCGGTTCCGTGAGCCAACGCGAATGGTGGCCTGCACGCCCGGATAGTTATCAATGAAGCGGGCCATGAGGGGAGGCAGCAGATATTTTCCGGTGGTCGTCGAGCATCCCACTTCCAGATGGCCCACCACTTCGCCGCGCAATGAATTCATCATCTCCTCGGTGCGCGTGCAGCGGCGCATAAGGTCCTTGGCCATGGGAAGGAAATAAGCGCCGGCTTCACTGAGATGCACGCGGCGTCCCTGCCGCGTAAACAGCTTGACGCCTAGCTGATTTTCGAGAGATCGAATGCGCTGGGTGATGGCGGGCTGACTCATGTGCAGCTCCTGAGCTGCCGCTGAGAAGTTTTCGAGTTCAGCGGCGGACACAAAAACCTGAATATCTTGCCAGTTAAGCATGATGATCTCCTGATGTGGGAAAATGAACGATGCCCGGATGCCGAAAAATGCAGAAAAGAAGCTGATTGTGATGCAAAGTGATTTACAAATCGTTATATAAGTTTTCTTGAATTATTTTAATAATAACTCGCAATGAATGACGATGACATAGATCATATCATTACGATAAGTTTTGCTTATAAACTATACCTGTAAATGCCAAATGATGCAATGTTGTATCATGAATAATTATCAGAAGCTCATCAAACTACTCATGGAGGAGAGTTCAAAATGAAACCCCGAAAAACCTTTACCATCTTGATCATCCTGGCGCTGGCATTATTTCTGGCTAGCTGCGGAGGCGGCCAGAGCGCAGAGGCGCCCGTGGCTGAACCGGCCACACAGGTAGCTCCTACCGCCACACCCGTGCCGCCGACGCCCGTGCCGCCAACGCCGACGCCCGTCCCGCCTACGGCGACGCCTGTTCCACCTACGGCGACGCCCGTCCCGCCCACGGCCACGCTCGCGCCGGAGCTGAGCGCGTTCGACGCGGTGCTGCAAGCTGCGCAGGATTATTTGAGCGAAAATCGACCTCCGGTCATCAGTGCCGAGGCTTTGTATGAAAATCTGAACGACGGCGACGCGGACAACGATCCCTTCATCATCTCGGTGCGGGCGCCCGAGGATTACGCCAAGGGCCACATTCCGGGCGCCATCAATATCCCCTGGACCACCATCACCGATCCTGATAATCTGGCGAAAATACCTGATGATCAACCCCTCGTGGTGTATTGCTACACCGGGCACACCGGAGCCATCGCCACCACTATCCTCAATCTGCTGGGCTATGAAGCCACCAATCTCAAGTATGGCATGATGGGGTGGACGCATGACGATGATGTTTTTGGCCAGGCCCGGTATGACGCGGCCACAGCGCCCGACTACCCGGTGGAAACCAAAGTCAATGAGGCTACAAAGACTTATAAACACCCCGAACCTGATGTGGATATGAGCAATCCTGACGACATCGTGCGAGAAGCGGCAGCCGCTTATCTGGCCGAAGGTCGCCCGCCGGTCATCAGCGCCGAAGCCTTGTACGAGAACCTGAACGACGGCGACGCCGACAATGATCCTTTCATCATTTCGGTGCGAGCGCCCGAAGATTACGCCAAGGGCCACATCCCCGGCGCTATCAACATCCCTTGGAAGACCATCGCCGATCCCAATAACCTGGCCAAAATCCCTGACGATCAGCCCATCGTGGTGTACTGCTACACGGGGCATACCGGCGGCATTGCCACAACCATCCTCAATGCGCTGGGTTACGAAGCCACCAATCTCAAATATGGCATCATGGGCTGGACGCATGACGACACGGTGTTTGGTCAGGCCCGGTACGACGCGGCCACGGCGCCCGATTATCCCGTAGAGAAAGGCGCAGGCGCCGAAAGTGCGCTGCTCAAAGATGTGGAAGCAGCCTGGGAAGATGGCACAGACTTCATCAAGGCTGAAGACCTGTACGCCAATCTCAATGACGGTGACGCGGACAACGATCCCTTCATCATCTCGTTGCGAGCGCCCGAAGATTACGCCAAAGGGCACATCCCCGGATCGGTGAATATCGTCCCGCCCAAGATTTTTACGCCTGATGTCATTGCCACGCTTCCCAAAGACAAGGAGATTGTGGCGGAGTGCTACTCCGGTCATGGTGCGGCTCAGGTGGTTTCAGCATTGGAAATCGCTGGCTACGATGCCAGGTCTCTTCTCTTTGGCATCAGTAGTTGGACCACCGATCCCGCCCTTACCATTAAAAGTTTCAATCCTGAAAAATCACCTCACGATTACCCTGTTTCCACCGATCCTGGTGACTGGGGAGATGAGACCTATGGCTTGCCCCAACCGCCTGCATCCAATCCCATCGCCGATGCCGCCAGCTGGTTAAGTGATGGCCCGAATGTCCTTCCCGCTAACGCATTATTTGAGAATCTCAATGATGGTGACGCCGATAACGATCCGTTGATCATCTCGGTGCGAGCCAAAGAAGATTATGAGAAGGGCCACATTCCGGGCGCTGTCTGGGCCAGTCCCAAAGAGCTATTCACGCCCGAGATGCTGAGCAGGATCAATCCTGAGCGGCAAATCGTCGTTGTTTGCTACACTGGCCAGGCGGCGGGTGAAGTCGTTGCCGGTCTGAGCGATCTCGGATACAACGCCACAGCCCTGCTACATGGCATGAGCGGCTGGACCACCGACCCCAACGTCTTCGTCAAGCGCTTCAACCCCGAGAAACACGCCCACGATTACCCTATCGAGAAATAAGCCACACGTCCAAGGCGAGTCGCGCCTCGCAGGTGCGACTCGCCTCTTCTGAGAGGAAATGCTTATGAATCACCGCACCCTGTTTTCCCGCAAGCATCTGCTGTGGCTGGCCGCGGTGCTGGCGATCATCGTTCTGGGGGTGCTGGTCATCCGCCCGCCTGCCTGGGCCACGCCTTTAGGTGCACAAAGTGCAACACACCTGAATACAACGTCCGCAACGATTGCAGAGATGCCGCCTCAACAACTGGCGGGCAACTCACAGATGGCCGCTGTAGGTGCGTCGCACATTCAATCAGACAACTGCATCGCCTGCCACACCGACAAGAAAAAACTCAAGAAACTCGCCAAAGAGCCGGAGGAAGTGAAATCAGAAGAAGCCGCGGGGGAGGGGTGAGCAGGCGGATTGCCTCCGTTGGAGGTATGGCAAAAAGTCCTGGTCAAGGACAAGTTTCTGGAAAAGGACGTCCACGCCGACATCGGCTGTATCGCCTGCCATGGCGGCCAGTCGGGCGTCGATGACAAGGATGCAGCGCACGAGGGCATGATCAAAAAGGTGGGCGCGGACCCCGCAAAAACCTGTGGCAAATGTCATGTGGATTATGCCACCGCCGCCCAGACCAACATCCACCGCCTGCAAACCGGCTACCAGGAAGTGCTGGCCCATCGCGGCGCAGACTTCACCGATCCCACCTTCACCACCGCCTACAACAATCATTGCACCGGCTGCCATGCCGACTGCAGCGATTGCCATGTCAGTCGGCCCACTGCCCTGGGCGGCGGCCTGCTCTCCGGGCATCTCTTCAAAAAGACAGCCTCTATCTGGCAGACGTGCGGTGGCTGCCACAGCACCCGCATCGCCGACGATTACAAGGGCGGCCACGAGGGCATTCCGGCTGACGTCCACTGGGAAAAGAAAGGGATGCTGTGCAGCGACTGCCACGCGGATGACGCCTCCTATCACGATGGCAGCCACGGCGGCACGCGCTACGAAGACCCCACCGCTCCCACCTGCGAACAATGTCACGAAGATGTGAAGCCGGGCGACGGCGTCGACCAGCATGACCAGGAACATCTGGACAAAGTGGCTTGTCAGACCTGCCACGCCGCGGGCGCTTACAAGAGCTGCTACGGCTGCCACACCGGCATCGATGACAAGGGCATCAAATACTTTGCCAGCGAGCCTTCGCAGATGACCTTCAAAATCGGGCATAACCCCATCAAAAGTGAGAAACATCCGTGGGAATGGGTGCTGTTGCGGCACGTTCCCACCAACAAAGACCTCTTCGCCTACTATGGCGAGAATCTCTTGTCCGATTTCGACGCTCTGCCCACCTGGAAATTCACCACGCCCCACAATGTGCGGGCCAAAACGCCGCAGAATGAGACCTGCAATAACTGCCACGGCCAGACCGATCTCTTCCTCACCGAAAAAGATGTCACGCCCGACGAGCGGGAAGCGAATGCGCCCGTCATTGTCGCCCCCGAGGACATCCCCAAGCCAGTGGAGGAGGGAGGGTCATGATGATTAAAGATCAAAGATTAATGATTAAAGCTTTGGCGAAGAAGTGGGGTGGAAGCTTCGCTTTAATCATTAATTATCAATCATTACTTCTCGCACTCCTGCTGGCTGTTGGATTGATGGCGGCCATCGTTCTCCCCACCTACGCCCAGGGCGGTGACGAGAACCGCCCGAGCAACGACCAATGTCTGGTGTGCCATGCGGAGCCGGGGTTGGAGATGACGCTGCCCTCCAACGAGGTGCTGCCCCTGACCATCGACGCGGATGCGCTGGACGCCTCGGCTCACGGCATCCACGCCGACGAGGAAGTGCGCTGTGTGGATTGCCACAACGATATGAGCGGCTACCCCCATGCCGATTTCCCCGATGTCGATTATCGCACCTGGCAATTGAAGATGAGCCTGGTTTGCGGCAACTGCCACGAGGATCAGGCCCTGGATCGCCAGGATAGCGTTCACGCCCGCCTTATCGCCGCCGGCAAGTTCGAGGCGGCCAGTTGTGCCGACTGCCACGGCAGCCACGACGTGCAATGGGCCGATCCCGAGAAACATGAGGTGGACCGGATGCAGATGGCGGAGGCCTGCGGCCAGTGCCACAGCACCATCCTCGACGACTACAAACAATCCATCCACGGGCAGGAGACCATGAAGGGCAACAAGGATACGCCCACATGCAGCAACTGCCATCCCGCCCACAAGATTCAGGATCCGCGTAGCGCCGAGTTTCGGCTAAAATCGCCCGAGCTTTGCGGCGACTGCCACGCCGACAAGGAGCTGATGAGCCAGTACGACGTCAGCACCGATGTTTTCGACACCTACGTTTCTGATTTTCATGGCACGACCGTGGAGATATTCGAGGCCACCGAGCCGGGCCACTACACCAACAAGGCGGTGTGTAGCGACTGCCACGGCGCTCACAAAATTCTGCCGCCCACCGATGAAAACTCCAGCGTGATCAGCGCCAATCTGGTCAAGACCTGTCAGCGCTGCCACCCCGACGCCAACGAGAGCTTCACCAAGAGCTGGTTGGGCCACTATCGGCCCGACTGGAAGCATTATCCCCTGGTAGCCGCGGTGCAGTGGTTCTACTATCTGGTCATTCCCGCCGCCCTGGGCTTCTTCGCCATCTTCGTCTCCACCGACGCCTTCCGCACCATGAAAAACAAAGGGCGCAAGCGAGGCAAATCGGCCCAAAAAGAGGGGGCGAAAAAGAGAGGAGGTGAGAACCATGACTGAGCGCATCAGAAGCATCATCCGTTTTGGGCTGATTGAGCGCACGGAGCATTTCCTGTTGCTGCTCAGTTTCACCATCCTGGCCATTACCGGCCTGGTGCAAAAATTCCCCGAAAACGGCCTCTCTCTGGCCATCATCCGGGGATTGGGCGGCATCGAGACCACCCGTACCATCCATCACATCTCCGCCATCGTGCTCATCCTGGCGTCTATCTTCCACATCTTCTACGTGGGCTATAAAATTTATGTTCTCAAACGCCCGATGAGCATGTTGCCAAGTTTGAAGGATGTGCAGGACGCCTGGGGCCTGTTCAAGTACAACGTGGGCCTCAGCGACCAGCGCCCGGCCATGGATCGCTATAACTTCGGCGAGAAAATCGAATACTTCGCCGTGATCTGGGGCAATCTGGTGATGATCTTCACCGGCTACATGCTGTGGAACCCCATTCTCACCACCCGCATCCTGCCCGGCGAGTTCATTCCCGCGGCCAAGATGGCGCATGGCTACGAAGCGATCCTGGCCGTGCTCTCCATCCTGATCTGGCATGCCTACCACGTGCATCTCAAGCATTTCAACAAGAGTATGTTCACCGGCAAGATCGATGTGGAGGAGATGGAAGAGGAACATCCGCTGGAGTTGGAAAAGCTGGAAAAAGGCGTGTGGCCGCCGCCGCTGCCTCCCGCCAAACAACGCTGGCGCAAGGCGATCATCTACCTGCCCGTCACCGGGATCATCGCCATCTTCCTGCTGACCACCACCTACTACTATTTCACCGAACACACCGCCATTACCACGCTTCCGCCCCGCCCGGTGGAAGAGGCGTATGTCCCGGCAAATCCGCCAGAGCTGCCCACGGCCACGCCCGCACCTGACCTGGCCGAGAAAATCCCCAAACAGGTCGTGTGGGGAGAACCGCCCCAGCCTATGCCCGTGCAATCCCATCTGGTGGATGAGGCCCGGGCCGATTGTCAGGCCTGTCATGGCCCCTACACCTACATCTCGCCAGCGCCGCTGGATCACGCCGAGTATGCGAACGATGGCTGCACAGACTGTCATTTGCCAGCCAAGGAGGTGTCGCAACGATGAAACGCATTCTGATACCCGCCATCCTGCTCATGCTGCTGGCACTGCTGATTCCGGGCGTGGTTCTGGCCGATCCGCCGCCCGAGCATCAGCACATCGAAGAATACACCGGGCCCGAAACCTGCGAGGTCTGTCATCTGGGCCAGGCCGACCAGGTGATGCACTCGGTGCATGACACCTGGGCCGAGAAAATGAATCATTACAGTCCTCTCCCCGGCTCCATTCCCCGCATCAACTGGTTAGGTGAGCTCAATCCCGATATGAAAATCGCGGGCGGCTGCGGGCGCTGTCATGTGGGCGGCGGGCCCATGCCCGGCACGCCCGAGGCGCAAACGCCCGAGGCCAAATCCAAGATCGACTGCCTCATCTGCCATGCCGAAGTGTACGACATGAGCGCCCGCTATCCCCAAAAAGACGAGGACGGCAAGTGGGTGATTCCGGGCGACCGCAGCCTGGCCGCCGCGCGTAGCGCGGCCAAACCCACGGCCGAGGCCTGCCTGCGCTGCCATCTCAACGCGGGCGGAGGCAAGCTCTACAAACGGGGCCTGGATTTCGCACCGGTGGCGGACAAACACGCGGACGAGGCCACGGGCGATGTGCATGCGGACAACGGTATGGTCTGCGTGGATTGCCACGCGGGCGGGGAGC
This sequence comes from Anaerolineae bacterium, assembly GCA_015493675.1. GTDB lineage: Bacteria > Chloroflexota > Anaerolineae > J102 > J102 > M2005. Next base: position 44 of record WGCR01000022.1, on the reverse strand, counting down.
ACACCGTCTACGGCTATGCGCCCACTCTGTGGACTGTCTCTTAT
>WGCR01000021.1 GCA_015493675.1 Anaerolineae bacterium | reverse complement strand
CTTCGTGTCTTCGAAAAACTTCGAGCCTTCGTGGCTTCTTGAGGCTTAAAGTCGAGTACGTTGGTAGTTACTCCAAAACACAACCTGTTGTATATCTGTTCTCACATCATTTTTTCGGAGACCTTATTATGAAAGACCTCAAAGCCTTGCTGGGCCCGGCCCGCGCGCCTTTTCTCACCCTGCCCCCGGTGGTCACCCTGCTGGGGTTGGGAACGGCCATGTGGCGCACAGAAGGCCATGTCACCTACTGGTATTTTCTGCTGGCGCTCATCGGCGCCCTGGCCGCTCATATCAGCGTCAATGCCCTGAATGAGTACAATGATTTCAAGACGGGCCTGGATGAACTAACCCGGCGCACGCCCTTCAGCGGCGGCAGCGGCGCGCTTCAGGCCCGGCCCGACCTGGCTAAAAACGCCCTGTGGCTGGGCGTCATCTCCGCCCTGATCGTGTTGCTTATCGGCGCTTTCTTCCTGCTCAAACTGGGCTGGGGCATTGTTCCCCTTGGCATTTTGGGATTGATAGTGGTCGTAGCCTACACGCCCCTGCTCACCCACAGCCCCCAGGCCTGTCTGATTGCGCCGGGCCTGGGCTTTGGGCTGCTCATGGTCATGGGCACGGATTACGTTCTTACCGGCAGCTACAGCCTGACCGCGTTCTGGGCCGCGCTGATTCCCTTCTTTCTGGTCAATAATCTGCTGCTTCTCAACCAATTTCCCGATGTGGAGGCGGATAAACAGGTCAAGCGTCGTCATTATCCGATAGTCATTGGTCGCCAGAAGAGCGCTGTATTGTATGGCGTGCAACTGGCGCTGGCTTATCTGGCCCTGATTCTTGGCGTGGTATTGGGGTATCTGCCCTGGCTGGCGCTGCTGGGCTTGCTCACCCTCATCATTGCCATTCCCACCTACAAAGGCGTGCGGGCTCATGCTGATGATATGGAACAGCTCATCCCCTTCATGGGCAAGAACGTCCTCATCAATCTGGCTACGCCCCTGCTGATGGCCATCGGGCTCATTATCGCCACATTCGTCTAGCCAGGAGCGGCGGGCGAGCTTGCGCTGATTCCGATTGATAGAATGCAGGTCGTTGGTGCGCCGTGTCCAGATCATGCCGGGCCGGGCAGGGTGAACCAGAAACGAGCCCCCTGGCCCGTCTTGCTTTCCACCCCAATCTCGCCGCCATGGGCTTCGACGATGCGTTTGGCGATGGCCAGGCCCAGGCCCGAGCCGCCCGTGGCATGACTGCGAGATTTTTCTCCGCGATAAAATTGATCAAAGACATGGGGCAGATCCGCCGGGGCAATGCCCTTGCCAGTGTCGGTGATCTCTACCAGTAGCCATTCTCCGGTCTTCCGGGCCTGCACCCGCACCCGCCCTTCTGCGGGCGTGTGACGGATGGCGTTGGCCAGCAGATTCGCCAGCACCCGTTCGATCTTTTGAACATCCACCGTCACCTGATCCAGATGATCCGAGACTTCGCCCTCCAGCGTAACACTCTTGCGGGCCGCCAACTGCGCAAAGCGGTTGAGGGTGTCAGAAATGAGATCGCCGAAGGCCACCGGTTGCCGGTCCAGCTCCAGCGCCCCCGCATCATATTGAGCCAAATCGAAGAGATCGTCGATGAGTAGCGAGAGGGCCTGGATATCGCGTCGGGCGGTGTTCAGATATCGCTGCCGGGTGGCGGAGTCTTCCACCACGCCGTCGGCCAGGGCCTCCACCAGCGCCTGAATCGAGGCTAGAGGCGTGCGCAGATCATGGCCCGCCCAGGCGATGAGATTACGCCGCATCTGATCCAGCTCCCGTTGCTTGCGCTCGGCCTCCTGCAAGCGCTCGGCCATGAAATTGAACGAGCGGGCCAGTTCTGTCACCTCATTCGCACCTCGCACCGACGCCCGCACATCATAACGTCCGCGGGCGATGGTGCGGGCCACCTCGTTCAACTCACTGATGTAATCGGTGACTGTTGTGGAAAGAAAATAGCCCAGCGACATGGCAATGCCTCCGGCAAAAACCAGCAGCACCGTGGCCAACAGCAGATCGTGCTGACTGGCGAACATAAGGCGGGCGGTGAGCCACACGTTGAGAAAAGTGAGCACGCTGGCCAGCGCATAGCCGCCCAACAGCAGCCAACTGATGTGCGGCGCCCGTTGGGCCAAGCCCGAGCGATAGGCGATATACCCGGCAGCAATGGATATCCCCGCCGTGATGCTGAGGAACAGCGCCATGGCCCGAAAATCGGCGACCGGGGGTTGCATCATTACCCAGAACAGGCCCAGGGCGATGACCATCGTCAGCAGCACGCCGCCGATGAAGCGCAAGGGCAGGGAAGCTGAGTTGGAATGGGAAACAGGCGTCAGTGTGGATCGCATGGGATAAAAAGTATGTGAGTGTGAATGGAACAGATCGGCGTCAGGATTACGGCTCGAACTTGTAGCCCACGCCCCAAACGGTGAGGATGTGGCGGGGATGAGACGGGTCCGCCTCGATCTTCTCTCGCAGACGGCGCACATGCACTGTAACGGTGCTGGGATCGATATACTCGTTCATGCCCCACACCAGGTCCAGCAGGCGATCGCGATTGAAGACCTGGCGCGGGTGTCGGGCCAGCAGATAGAGCAGATCGAATTCCCGGGCAGTCAGGCTGACCTCTCGCTCCTTCACCTGCACCTGCCGGGTGTTGGGATCGATGGTCAACGCCTCGAACGTGAGGACATCATCCTGGCCCGAAACAGCGCTGGCGCCCCGGGTGCGACGCAGCACAGCCCGCACCCGGCTGACCAGCTCGCGCGGGCTGAAGGGCTTGACTACGTAATCATCAGCGCCCATCTCAAAACCCAGCACCCGGTCGGTCTCCTCCCGGCGGGCGGTGAGCATGATAATGGGAACGTCGCTGCGGGTTCGCAGCCAGCGCGTGATCTCCAGACCATCCACGCCCGGCAGCATCAGGTCCAACACCACCAGATCGGGCGTCCCCCGTGCCAGAAACGCCAGCGCCTCCTGGCCGTCCGCCAGCACGGTCACGCCATACCCCGCTCGCTGCAAATAAAGTTTGGTGACTTCAGCAATGCTCGGTTCGTCTTCGACAATAAGAATGTGTGGCTGTTGGGACATAAAAATCAAAGGAGAAAATGAGGAAACAACTTGTGATTGTCTTCAGTTTACGACAGGATTCTTACGGAATGATTACAAAACAAGGGAAAATCATCGGTAATAAAAATAAATTTGTAATGATTCTGTTCGATCTCTGTAAGCTGTCTCTTATACACATCTCCGAG
>WGCR01000020.1 GCA_015493675.1 Anaerolineae bacterium | reverse complement strand
TGACGATGGACAATCGTCCACCTCCCTTTATTTTCGTCCACATTCGTCCACTTCTTGTCCAAGTCAATCATCTTGTAGCGGGACGCTCCTTGCGGCATCATCGCCCGGCCGTTTCTGATTGAGGGCCGAGTCGGAGTGATGGATGTTGTAAAGCAAAATGATCTCTTTGAGGATGCGGGTGGCTTCGATATTGCTGCCCGGAGGCTGAGGCAGGGGCCCGCCCACTTTGGGCGAGATGATCTTCGTCAGCCGCGAGCGCACGGTCGAATCAAGAAGCGCGGCCTGGTGCCCATAAACGGCGTCCTCGATCAATTCATACTCAGCCGGAGTCAGTCGATCGATGTGGGGATAAGTCTCATACAGGCGATTGATGTCTTCCAGAGAAAACTGCGCCAGACGCCGTTTGACGGCCATGTTGGCCCCGCTGGTCGAATCCAGCAATCCCTTTTCCTGTTCATCCTGAATCCGGATGACGATGGTGTCTGCTGCGTAGTCGCCCAACCGCCGGGATTTGTCGTTGAGCATCATGGTCAACAGACCGATGAGATAAGCCCAGGGCAGCCAGTCTACAATGCGCACCAGATTGCGAATGACCACCGACATAGCGCTCGCCGGGCTGCCCGAGCCCTGGATGACGCGGGTTTTGGCCACGCGTTTGCCCGGCGTCTGACCGTTCCAGGCGATCTCGAAAAAGGTAAAATAGCCCCACATCAGGGTGAACTCCAGCAAAAAATAGAATGCGAGAACCAGCCCCATCCCCCAACTGCCATCTTCCATGGCATTCAAAAAAATATCGGTTGGCTGGGTTCCAAATATCTCCATAATGATCGCCAGCATCAGGCTGACGGCTGAGAGCACGAGCCCCAGGAGGAAGGTGTCCACCAGCGCCCCGATGAAACGGCTTCCAATCCCGGCGATGTGATAATCGAAGATCACGTTTTCGGGGGTGTCGATGGTATACTCTTCGAACAATAAATTGTCTTTTTCGGACATAATGCGCACCTGTGGAATGGTTTACTAATGAAGAATCTCAGTCAATTTGTTGGACGAAATCGGTCGGACTGGCGCAGGTTAGAGGCGCTGTTGGATCGGGCCGAGAAAAAGATGCAAGCGCTTTCGGATGAAGAGCTGGATGATCTGGGGCGTTTGTACAGGCGGGCGACCTCAGACCTGGCGCTGGCGCAGCGGGATTTTCCGGATCAGAAAGTCACGCGCTATCTCAATGGCTTGGTGGCCCGGGCCCATGCTGTCATCTATCGGGGCGATCCTATGCGGGCCCGGGCGCTGCGGATCTTTTTCTTTCGCACTTTTCCGCAAATCTATCGGCAATTATGGCCATACACGCTGACCGCGTTTCTGGTTTTCCTCATCCCGGCCATCATCGCATTTTTTGTAGTGTTGCGCAACCCCAACGCCATTACGCTCCTCTTGGGGCAAGGCGTGCAAGAGATGGTGCAACAGGTGAAAGATGGCAAGATGTGGACGGAGATCGCGCCTCAGGTGCGCTCCGCCGCGTCCACCGCCATCCTCACCAACAACATCCAGGTGATGTTTCTCACCTTTGCCGGGGGCGTTACCGCAGGATTGCTGACGCTTTATGTGCTGTTCTCCAACGGTCTGCAAATTGGCGCTTTGTTCGGCCTGCTCCAGGCTTATGGCATGAGCGCGAATCTGGCGGAGTTTATCGTCGCTCATGGCGTCATCGAGCTCAGCGTCATCTTTCTCTCAGGCGGCGTCGGTTTGTATATGGGCGATGGTCTGCTGCGGCCCGGCTTGCAACGTCGTCGGGATGCGCTGGCGGCCCGCGCTTCTATTGGCGTGCAGGCTATCCTGGGGAGCATTCCCCTGCTGATCATTGCCGGACTCATCGAGGGCTTCATCAGTCCCAGCGCCTTGCCCTGGCAATTCAAAGCCGCGGTGGGGACGGGAACGGGGCTTTTGCTGTACGGTTATTGGTTATGGATGGGAAAATCCCGGGGAAAATGAACGTCAGATCAGCTCCCGGGCCTTCAGCGCCAGATATTTGTCGATGACCGCAATGCTGAGTTGGTCCGCAGGCGTATCCAGGGTGTGCACGCCCAGATGACGCAGGCGTTCCAGGCTTCGCCTGCGCTCCTGCAACAACTGTTCCGCCACCGTGCGCTGATAAAGGCTGGCGCTGTCGTGAATGGGTTGGTGGGCCGTGCGATAAATGGTGGGATCGCTGATGGTGATGAGCAAAGGCAGATGCGTGCGGCGCAGACGGGTGATCTGGGCGATCAGGGAATCGATGCTGAGGCCGCCGGTGAGATCGGTAAAGACCAGGACCAGACTGCGCTTGCGCTGTTTGGCGGCCAGATAGCCGAATGCGGCGTTGTATTCGGGCTCCACAGGCTGACTTTCCACCGCATAGAGCAATTCCAGCATCCGCAAAAACTGGCCCTTGCCCGCCCGCGGGGTCAGCCACGCCTGCACCGTATCGGCAAAGGTGAGCACGCCCATGCGATCTCCCTTTTGCGAAGCCACGTAAGCCAGTAGCAACACCGCGTTGATGGCGTAATCCAGCCGGGCCACATCGCCCACCGGGCTGCGCATCATCCGGCCCACATCCACCATGGCCACCAGATTTTGGCTGCGTTCGGTTTCGTACTCCACGCTGATAGGCTTGCCGCGGCGGGCTGTGGCCTTCCAGTTGATGCGCCGATATTCGTCATCGGGCAGATAATCGCGCAGGCGCTCGAATTCGGAGCCGCTGCCAAAGATGCGGGCGTTGCGCAGCCCCAGTTCCCACAGCCGGTTTTGCCGCACCAGCAGATCATACTTGCGCACATCCACCAGATTGGGATAGACCTTGACCGATTCCGTGGCGGGGAACCGGGCCTGACGCCGCAGCAAGCCCAGAACCGATTCCCAGCGCAGATAGAGATCGCCGAATTCGTAATCGCCGCGGCGGGGAGGATACAGTTGATAGCTGAAAATCTGCGGCTGGCCCGGCGTCACCCGGCCCATCAGCACCCGCGTCTCCTCATGCACGCCGAAAGTGATTGGCGGCGTATCGCGCAGCCACACCGAGAGCGGGCGGGGCCCGCGGCGCAGATGCACCTGCACAGTCACCAGATTCCACGCAGCCAGCGAGAGGCGATCATCATGCTGGCGTTGCAGCGACCAGGCCCGGACGTCGGGCGTCAATCGCCAATCAGCCAGCATCAACGCCAGGACAAGCAGCAACGCTGCCAGTCCCAGCCACAGGAAACCGCGCCACAACCCGCTCATCCCCACCAGCAGCGGGATAAGCAGCAACAACGCGAAGCCACGCCAGGTAAGTTGCATGATGACGGTTAGAACCTGTTATGACCTTCTTGGTGAATTCTAATCATTTTTGTATCGTCCGCCTTTCGATTCGCCGCGGATGACGCTGAAAAATCGGATCATCGCGGATTTTCGCAGAAAAAATTCGGTTCTTTTGGATTTCAAGGGGTGAGATGCCGGGCGGATTGCGAATCCGCCCTGAGAGCTCTCTGCATCCAGCCGGATTCGCAATCCGGCGGGTTAAACGGGAAAAGTGCGCCGGATCGCACATCCGGCGCGGCGCATTATCATAGCAAACCATACAATCATTTGGGTGCGTCCTAAACTGGTAAAGGAATGATCATGCTGCCAGTTTTCGTTCAGCGGTGGTCGCCTGACGTTCACCATTGGTTTCGGTTCCGAAAGAAAAAACATGACGGGCTGAATGCGTTGTTGAATTCAGGGCCACATGTTCCAG
>WGCR01000019.1 GCA_015493675.1 Anaerolineae bacterium | reverse complement strand
GTCTTCTTCTCCTCCCACATCCTGGGCGAGGTGCAGCGGCTGTGCAGCCGGGTGGGCATTATCAAAGACGGCCGCATCATCGAGATCTCGGACATCCGCACCCTGCAACAAAACAACTACAAGCGGATTTATGTGGCTGCGAATGCGATCCCCGCCGGGTATTTCGATCTGCCGGGCGTGACCAATCTGGAAGAGGTCAACGGTGGCGTGCGTTTCTTCTTCAAAGGAGACATCGACGCTATTGTGGCGAAGCTGAGCGCCCTGGACCTCATCGACGTCACCATCGAAGAGCCGACCCTGGAAGAGATTTTTATGCACTATTACGAGTAGGTGAGGACCATGAATGCAAACATTCTCAAATTCGAATTACGCATGAAGCTGAAATCCGCGCTGATCTGGTCCATCGCCGTGGTGGCAGTGAGCCTCATCTATCTGGGGCTGTATCCTTCCCTGGTGCAGGAGGCCGATCTGCTCGACCAGGCCCTGGCCAATTTCCCGCCCCAATTTCTGCAAGCTTTCGGTATGCAAAACCTGAACATGAGCACCATTATGGGCTTTTACAGCTTCGTATTCTTGTTCATCCAGGTGCTGCTGGCGATTCAGGCCTTGATGTACGGATTCGGACTGGTGTCGGTGGAAGAGGCGGAATTCACCGCGGATTTCCTGCTCAGCAAGCCGGTAACGCGGACGCAAGTCCTCACCAGCAAATTCCTGGCTGCTTTCATCGCTCTCACCGTCACCAATGCCGCCGTCTGGGCGAGCTCTCTGGTTTTTCTGGAGATGTTCGACGCGGGGCGAGGATACGACCGCCATGCCGCCATCCTGCTCCTCAGCAGCATCGTCATCTTCCAGATCTTCTTCCTGACTGCGGGCGTGGCTATTTCCCTGCTGCTGAAGCGGGTGCGCAGCGTCACGCCCTACGCCATGGGTCTGGCCTTCGGCATGTATCTATTGGGCGCGTTCAGTGGGATGTTGGGCGATGTGAAGCTGGAGCTGATCACGCCCTTCAAGCACTTCGATCCCAACGCCATCATCCAGAACAACGCCTGGAATTTTTCCCTGGTCGCCATCAGCATTGCCGTCATCGTCATTGCCATCGTCATCAGCTACTGGCGCTACCTGCATCGCGACATCCCCGCAGTGGCATGACTGTCCAACCTTCGCAGTCCAACGTCCAACGCTTTGCGTCGCGAACCTGACGTTGGACATTGGACGTTAGACGCCTGCAAAGGAGCCATCTTATGAACATTTACTTGCGAGAATTGCGGGCGAATCTCAAATCGCTCATCATCTGGAGCGTGATCATCATCCTGTTGGTGGTGATTGCCATGACCAAGTTCGCTGCCTATGCGGAGAATCCCGAAATGCTCGCCATTCTGGACAGCATGCCCAAAGCCCTGATGGACGCCATGAACATGCAAGCGTTCAATCTCACCACCCTCAACGGCTTTCTGGGCATCATGTTCCTTTATTATGCGCTGATGGGAGCCATTGCCGCGGGCATGTGGGGCAGCGGCGTCATCGCTAAAGAGGAGCGAAACAAAACCATCGAGTTCGCCTTGTCCCTGCCCGTCTCCCGCACTCGCTTGCTCACCGCCAAGGTCCTGGCGGCCCTGACCCTCAGCCTGCTTTTCGTCCTCGTCACTTGGGCGGTGACCCTCATCGCCATACAATCTTACCATCCCGACAGCTCGGTCACGGCCTTTCTAGCTCGGGAGATGCTGGCGATGGCCGCCATCGAGGTCATCTTCCTGGCCATTGGCCTGCTGGCTGCTACGGTGTCGAAGCGCCCCAAGCGCACGGGCGCCATCGTCATCGCCATCATCCTCACCCTCTACTACTTCTCGATGATCACAGGCCTGCACGAGAAGCTGGATTTCCTCAAATACCTGACGCCCTTCAAGTATTTCGATGCGGCGGAGCTGCTGCACCAGGGCGGGGTGGATCCGGTGTACTGGGCGCTGACCGCGGGCATCATCGCCATCAGCTTGGCCGGAGCCTACCTGGCCTACAACCGGCGGGATCTGTACATCTGATTGAAAACAGGCGCCGTGCGCGGCAGCGCGCCGATACCGATGAAAACCGCTTGGCGCCGACAAACATTGACCAAGTTAGACGAAAGTGGACGAAAGTGGACGAAACCGCTTGGTCCATGTTCGTCCCTTCGTCGATGTTCGTCTGTGGTAGCTCAACGCCACCGGCTTTGGACATTGGACATCGGACTTTGGACTTTATTCTCAAAGAAAAAGACCGGAAACAGAGGACGGATATGGCCCGACGCCACGATCTTCCGTCCCCCATCCCGGTCTGATAGCAGACTTTTTCCTTTTGTTCCTTGGGGCTTTTTGCGTAAGAAGACCTACTCGATGAGGCCCAGGCGACGCTTGCGGCCATCCAGGGTGTTCTTCAGCAGCATGGCGATGGTCATGGGGCCCACGCCACCAGGCACAGGCGTGATGTAGCCCGCCACCTCTTTGGCTTCCTCGAAATTCACATCGCCCACCAGGCGGTAGCCGCGCTTACGCGTAGCGTCATCCACCGCATTCACGCCCACATCGATGACCGCAGCGCCCGGCTTGATCCAGTCGCCGCGCACCATCTCCGCCCGGCCAATAGCCGCGATGAGAATGTCGGCGCGTCGGGTGACTTCGGGCAGGTTTTTGGTGCGGGAATGGCAGATGGTGATGGTGGCGTTGCGATGCAGCAGCAGCATGGAAACCGGCAGGCCCACGATATTGCTGCGGCCCAAAATCACCGCATTCTTGCCCTCGATCTCAATGCCGGTGCGGTCCAGCAGCTCGATAACGCCGCGCGGGGTGCAGGGCACAAACAGGGGATGACGGCCCTTCATCGAAAGCCGCCCGATGTTGATGGGGTGGAAGCCGTCCACATCCTTGGTGATGTCGATCTCGGCCAACACGGCCTCTTCGTTGATGTGGTCGGGCAGGGGCAGCTGCACGAGGATGCCATCCACCTCGGGATCAGCATTCAGCTCGCGCACCCGGGCGATGAGCTCTTCCTGACTGACGCTCTCGGGCAGATCTACACCGATGGATTTGATGCCCACCTCGGCGCAGGCCTTCTTCTTCATCCGCACATAAGTCTGCGAATCCTTGCGCTCGCCCACCAGCACCGCGGCCAGACCGGGTGCGACGCCGTGTTCTTCCTTCAATTTCGCCACTTCTTTGGCGATTTCGCCGCGAATTGTGGCGGCAATTGCTTTTCCGTCGATGATTTGAGCTGTCACGTTTTTGACTCCTTGATGATTGTTTGATTTGCTGCAACATGCGCCCTAAAAGGGCCAATTTGTCACACCGAAATATATCACACGGCCTTGCCTTCTGTAAATGATTTTCATCATTCAAAACAGTCTGACAGCAGGCGCACCCGCACCGATACGAATGAAAATTCCTTGTTACGTCATTCCGACGACCGCGGAGAGGGGGAGCCTCCTCGATTGCAAGGGGATTTCTCGGTCACTGCGCTCTCTCGAAACGACGTAGGAGCGCTTGTTTTCAAAACAACATTGCCAAATGACGAACGGCACTGTATCATCTGATGGTTTTATGATCAATGACTAATGATTAAAGCGTAGCCAATCCATCTGCAAAATAACTCTCCACCTTTCATCATTAAATTCTAATTTTCTTTCACGCACCAGCCATGCTCTCCCCCCTGAGCTCCGCGTTCATCCATCATTTCGCCTCCCCGCCCGCGGCCTTCGTGCGCGCGCCGGGCCGGGTCAATCTCATCGGCGAGCACACCGATTACAACGACGGCTTCGTGCTGCCCATGGCCATCGACCGGGCCGTGTGGATTGCGCTGCGCCCGCGGCCCGACCGCCAGGTGCATCTCCACGCGCTGGACTTCGACCAGAGCATCGTCTTTTCGCTGGATGCGCTGGATGAGCGCCAGGGCTGGGCGGGCTATGTACAGGGCGTGGCCTGGGCCTTGCAAGATGCCGGGTATGCTCTGCGCGGCTGGGAGGG
>WGCR01000018.1 GCA_015493675.1 Anaerolineae bacterium | reverse complement strand
TTCGCCTTTCGATTCGCCGCGGATGACGCTTATCTCGGAGGAGAATCATGACCAAAATCGATCTCAAAAAAGAGCTCAAACACCTCTTTCGTCCCTCAGCCCGCAAATTCTCGGTGGTGGATGTCCCGCCCATGCAGTTCCTCATGATCGATGGCCAGGGCGATCCCAACACGGCGCAGGCCTACGCCGACGCCATCGAGGCGCTATACGCGGTGGCCTACGCACTCAAATTCGCCAGCAAGCGGCAACTACAGCGGGACTTCACGGTGATGCCGCTGGAAGGGCTGTGGTGGACGGAAGATATGGCCGACTTCAGCATGGAGAACAAGGATGCCTGGCTGTGGACGGCTATGATCATGCAGCCAGACTGGATCGACGCTGCGATGGTGGAGGAGGCGAAAACCGTCGTTGCCAGCAAAAAGAACCTGCCCGCTCTGGACAAAATGCGTTTCGAGACTTACGCCGAGGGCTTGTCGGCTCAGATATTGTACATCGGGCCGTATGCCGACGAAGGCCCGACCATCGCCCGCCTGCACGCATTCATCGCCGAACATGGCTACCGCCCCGCGGGCAAGCACCACGAAATCTACCTCAGCGACCCGCGGCGCACAGCCCCGGAGAAGCTGAAAACGGTGATTCGCCAGCCGATCCAGGCGATCTCTGTCAGCCACTGAATCTGCTGAAAAACTGCAATGGCTGACGCGAACCTGCCGCTCACAAGGGGCTGCGTTGGGCGCGACTTTGAGTTATGAGTGGTCTGAACAGCATTTGTCAGAGCTGGGATTTGGAGACCTGCGAATTGCTCCCTGCCTTCGCAATCAGGACGTGGTTATCGCTCGCCTCGAAGATGATGGCTAGAAGCTGTTATGCACTTTGGCCTCGTCAAATCGAGAATTTACATCATCTACCCGCAAGATTCGCCGCTGATAACGCGGATGCGACAGATTTCCGCGGATTTTTCGGATTGAAAAAGGATTTTTTCAGCGTCATCCGCGGCGAATCGAAAGGCGAATGATATGAAGATGGTTAGAATTTGGCAAAAAGTTCATAACAGGCTCTAAGATGATGCGCCATAGCAGCGTTGATGCTTATCAAAAACGGCGATAACGGAAGACAGCACGGGTAATTTGCCATGTCAGATTAAATTTGGACTATACCAGAATGTTATGGTATACTCGCAATCGTTCCAAAATGAAGATAGCCATAGGGATTTCGATGGCGCAGATTACCCGGTCGTTGATCGAAAACTCATGGTCGTTTTCATTTCATCATTCCGGTGCGCTAATAAAAAGGAGAGATGCATAATCGAATAAGCCTGATCACCGACGACAGGAAAGCAGAGCCTACTCCACGTTTTCTTACCCCCATCACACTTTTCGCCCCCTACCACTCATCTCAACCCACCTCAGGAGGAAACATGAAACGTAGTATTTTGATTGTCATCGTGTTCGCTATGGCGTTGGGCCTGCTGGCTGCTTGCGGCGGTGCGGCTCCGGCGACCAAGGAAGCGGCTCCGGCTGCGACGCAGGCCAAGGAAGAGGCTGCGGCTCCCACCAAAGCGCCCGAGCCCGCCAAAGACAACCAGGTGTTGAAGATTCTCACCTGGGAAGGCTACGCCCCCGAAGAGCTGGTCAAGAAATTCAGTGATGAAACCGGCATCAAAGTCGAAGTCAGCTACATTGGCGATAACAACGAGCTCATCGCCAAAATGGCCGCCACCAACGGCGTGGGCTACGATCTGGTCTCCCCCACCCTGAACTATGTCAGCACCAGTCAGGACGAATTTGGCATCTACAAGCCCATCGACATGAGCAAGATCAACAAAGACCTGTTCATCCCGGCCTATCTGGATGCCATCCTGGAACAGTCCAAGTATGAGGGTAAATCCTACGCGCTGCCTTTCGTGTGGGGCACCACCGCCATGGTCGTAAACACCGAAAAGGCGCCGGATGCGGGCGTGAGCTATCTGGACCTGTGCGATCCCAAATATGAAGGCCGGGTCAGCTATCGGGCCAAGTACGACACCCTGTACATGTTCGCCTACGCCCTGGGTTACGATCCGGCGGAAGCGGTGAAGAATGAAGATGAATATCGCAAGGTGATGAATGCCGTGCTGGATAAACTCATCGAGTGCAAGCCTGTGGTGCGCACCTACTGGGATTCACGCCAGCAATTGGAAGAGCTGATGACCAAAGAAGAGGTGTGGGTCGCCACCAGTTGGGACGCCATCGCCTGGTCCCTGACCATGGAAGACCCCAAATTCCAATACGTCGTGCCCAAGGAAGGCGCTGTGGGTTGGTTCGACACCTTCGCCATCTCCGCCGGCGCCGAGAACGAGGACGCTGCCTACCAGTGGATCAACTTCACCATGAAGCCGGAAAACGCGGCCATCATCGTCAATGGCACCGGCTACCAGACAGCATCGCAGGGTGCGGCTGAGCTGGCCTCGCCCGAGATGGCCAAGATCGTGGCTGATACGCTGCCGCCCGAAAAAATGGCCACCATCAAGTGGTACTTCCCCCTGCCTTCCTACGCCACCGACATCCAGGCCGATGTAGAAGAGCAACTCAAGGCCGCCCAATAAACCGATTTGCTTACTCTCATCCATCCCCGCGGGCCTGATGACGGCTCGCGGGGATGCGATCCATGGCGGCAGGAGGACCCGCAGCAATGACTCAGGAAATAGATGTATCTCTTGTTCAGATAACCAAGAAATTTGGCGATCTCGTGGCAGTCAATAATGTCAGCTTCGACATCCCCAAGGGCAAATTTTTCTCGGTATTGGGCCCCTCGGGCAGCGGCAAGACCACGGTGCTGCGCATGATCGCCGGTTTCGAGACGCCCACCGCCGGTGACATCTACATTGGAGGCGAGCGCGTCAATGATGTGCCGCCCAACAAGCGCCGTTGCAACATGGTTTTCCAACGTCTGGCGCTGTTCCCCATGATGGACATTTTGGGTAATGTCACTTTTGGATTACGTCGCCGCGGCGGCATAAACAAGGCCGAGATGGAAAGGATGGCCGAGGACGCGTTGGCCCGGGTGGGATTGAAAGGCCTGGGGAAACGTCACATCAATCAGATCTCGGGCGGTCAGCAACAGCGCGTAGCGCTGGCCCGCAGCCTGGTATTGGATCCCACGGTGCTTCTTCTCGATGAACCGCTGGGCTCGCTGGACCTGAAATTGCGTCAGGCCATGAAACTGGAACTGAAACATTTACAGGCCCGCATGGGCACCACCTTTGTCTACATCACGCACGACCAGACCATCGCCCTGGCGATGTCCGACACCATCGCGGTCATCAACCTGGGCAAAATCGAGCAAATCGCCTCGCCCGAAGAGCTCTACCGACGGCCGGCCACCCATTTTGTCGCCTCCTTCGTGGGCGAAAACAACAAATTGATGGCGGGACGCGTCACCCGAATGCTGGACGATCATATCTGCGAGGCGGATTTTGGCGGCCTTCCCATGATTGGCCGGGCGGGCGACGAGCTCAAACCCGGCGATACCGTCGATCTCTTCATCCGCCCCGAAATGATCCTGCTGCGCCCCGGCAAACACGAAAACGCCATTCTGGGCAAAATCAGCGAAATCAATTTCGACGGCTCCCACTCGCTCATCATCGTCGACCTGCTGGAAAGCTCGCGCCCCCTTGCTCTCAACGTCAAGTTACAGCACACCGAGGAAGCGCCCGAGGTGGCAGTAGGCGACGTCGTATCCCTCTCATGGCGATGGGATGCAGCCAACGCCTTCCATCCCGTCGACCAATCCCACATCGAGAAGGAGGCGTGACATGTGGACCCGCATCAAGCGAAACAAGGGCCTGTGGGCGCTCCTGATTCCCATGCTGCTGTGGATTGGCGTCTTGTTCGTGTTGCCCCATGTCAAGCTGTTCATGCTTTCCTTCATGGATCGCCGCAGCGGCGCTTTCACACTGTCTAACTACGCCACCTTCTTCAACAAATCCCTTTACACCAAAGTTTTCATCCGCACCGTCATTTTCTCCATCATCACCACCTCACTGACCCTGGCCATCTCCTTCCCCACAGCATTCATCATCACCAAAGTGCTGGGACAAAAGTTCAAGGCCCTGGTGCTGATGGCCATCGTGCTGCCATACTGGATATCGGAATTGATTCAGGCCTTCACCTGGATGGTGTTATTCCGGGAGACGGGCGTTATCAACTATATCCTGCAACTGTTGGGGATCACAGATCACGGCATCGAATTTCTCTACCACAATTCCACCATCGCCGTGGGCCTGATTTACACCTCCCTCCTGTTCATGATTATCCCCATCATGAACTCACTGGACACCCTGGATGACAGCCTTATCGAAGCCTCTTACGATCTGGGCGGCGATTTCTGGTCCACCATGCGGGAGATCATCATTCCTCACGCCGGCCCCGGCATCATGGTGGGCAGCATCATGGTCTTCATGCTGAATCTGGGCAACTATGTCACCGTCACCCTGTTGGGCGGCAAAAACAGCCTGTGGTTTACCGAAGCCATCTACAATCAGTTCATCGTTCGCTTCAATCAGAATCAGGGCGCGGCCTTTGGCGTCATTCTCCTCACCTTCTCGGTCATCTTCGTGTGGATAGTCCTCAAGATCACCAAGCAGGATTTGACGGAGGCGATGTAAATGTATGCTT
>WGCR01000017.1 GCA_015493675.1 Anaerolineae bacterium | reverse complement strand
TCCCAACAGTCTCTTTCACTCCCACTCAACTTACTAGCTCTCACATCTTCTCTTCCCTTTCCCACTTTATTTTGTGCTAATCGTGGTCTTGACAATGGGGACCACTTTATTTGTCCCCTACTACCTGTAGAGATTTGGGGATAGTCATAGCCTTCCTGGCTGGTTAATTTTATCCCCATTGTATTCCAAAAGAATAGACAGCTTGATTGGGGTTGTACACAATATTTTCTTCACGCCTTCCATAGGTTTTCCACAAGGTTATCCCCAGGCTGGGCATTATTTTCCCTTCTGTTTTCGTTTGTGCACTATCCGAAAGGCGTTCGTTTTAGAAACTGTCAGGTTTCGGACGTTGGAGTTTGAGTGAAGTAGCCAAGGGCAAAGAGGGCCAGCAAAAAACCCAGATAGTTTTCGTTCAGAAAGCGTGAAAAATAAGCGAATCCCAACAGCAGAATCGCGCCGTGCCAGAACCATGAGCTGATGCTGTTGTCTTTCAGTTGTTTGATGAGGAGGATAACCAGCAGGGGCAGGGCGATGAGCGCCTCCGGAATCCAGAATGGCCAGTTCGCGA
The DNA here is from genome assembly GCA_015493675.1 of Anaerolineae bacterium. Lineage (GTDB taxonomy): Bacteria > Chloroflexota > Anaerolineae > J102 > J102 > M2005. The sequence continues at coordinate 5,359 of WGCR01000017.1, read as the reverse complement.
AGCGATCGGGCAGGCCGCCCCAGGCAAGCACGAAGTTGGCGAAACCCAGGCCCCAAATCTGGTAATGGATGGTCGCCGTGCCTGCCGCCCAGCGCCACACGTCATCAATAAAATCGTTGGGCGACCAGAAAAAGTAGGGGAGGGTGAAAATCAAAAAAATGCCCAGGCCCGGGGCCATGCGCGTTATCAGTTTTTTCCAAAATGTCCGGTTAAAGATTTGCTGTAAAGGAATGGCGCTTTGCTCTAACATAGCCAGCGCCCAAAATGGCCCCAGAAACCAGGCTGTGGGCTTGGATGCAGCGGCGATGCCAAAGAAGATGCTACTCCACAACCAATTTTTGCGGTAAAGGAACCAGGCGCTGATGATCAACCATGCCAGGACGAAGCTGTCATTTTGCCCGAAAATGACATCCAGGGCCATGATGGGATTGAGCCCAAGCAGCATCGTTAGTCCCAGTAGATCGTTGCGCCTGCCTTTTGTGAGTCCCGCAACCAGCGCCAGAGAAAGGATGAATAGCAGCAGGTAGGTGAATCGCTGATCATACCAGCCCAGCGTTGTTTCGGACAGAAGTTTGACCGGCGCCGAAAGGATGAATGTTGCTGGTAGATAAGGATAGTGATCCAGTGCTGTGCGGAATTGTTCGAATCCCCACTCTGCCATTGGCGTGTTGCGATATGTCTCGATATAGGGGTTTTTGCCCTGCAAAAAGAAATTCGTGGCGGCTTCTGTCTGGATAACACCGCCATCATGGCTATAAGATTGCGGGAGGTTTTCGTGCCTGAGGATGGTCATTTTCAGGGATGGGAGGATGACCATGGTCAGAATGATGACCCACAGCAGCAGATACTTCCAGCGAAACAATGTTTTTCCCCTCAGACGATCCTTGAACAAGTCCAGCAGCACATAAGAAAAAAACGCCAGCAGGCTGGTGGCCGCTAGCATCAGAAAGATGGGATCGCCATACCATGGCCCAAACGCATTCGCTGCCCCGGACGGCAGCAACTTCCCAAGCGTGGGGCTGCTGGTCACGTTCTTGAAATGCTCGAACAAGCCGCTTTCTGCAAACTTGTTGAGCATGATGCGGGCCAGGAGCAGAATGAACAAGAGAAGGACATCGTAGGATTTTCGCATGGCGGGAGTGCGCGCGGCGGGCGCATGCTTATCTGAGAAACGGGGTAACTGCTAACGTAGCCCTGTTCACTCAACACGGATACGAGGAAACACGGATAAAATCTTTTTTGAATGACTTCGTGTCTTCGTTTCCTTCGCTCCTTCGTGGCAAAAGCGGGCGATTGGGGCCAACTACCTTGGCAGTTACGAAACGGGACGGATAACGGCGGTGACGCCTTTGATGTTACACGATGCTGGCGGGATGGCAAAACTTCCCCGCTTCTGACGGACTGATTGCGGGATTAGGTGTATAATTGAATTTAGTCAGACTCCTTTTTCTCTGTCATTGGAGGTGATTTATGCGAGCAATGGTTTTGCATAACCCCAAAGATATTACGCAAAAGCCACTGCGCTTGGAGGATGTTCCTGTCGCTGAGCCCGCACCGGGCCAGATTCGCATCAAGGTGACAGCCTGCGGTGTGTGTCATACCGATCTTCACACCGTAGAGGGCGATCTGCCTCTCCCCAAGTTGCCGCTTATTCCTGGCCACGAGGTTGTGGGTGTGGTGGATAAACTTGGAGATGGCGTCACGCGATTCAGTGGGGCGATAAAGCGGGCGCTGTATGGCTCTATCGCACCTGCGGTACGTGCAAGTATTGTCGATCGGGCCGGGAAAATCTCTGCGAGAACGCCATGTTTACCGGCTATCATGTGGATGGCGGTTACGCAGAGTATATGGTGGTGGATGAGGATTTCGCGTATCATCTTCCCCGCAACCTGCCCGATTCCGAGCTATCTCCTTTGATGTGCGGCGGCGTGATCGGCTACCGGGCCTTTGTGCTATCCGAAGCAAAGCCAGGACAGGTGCTGGGCCTGTACGGATTTGGCAATTCCGCCCACATTACCATCCAGGTGGCCCGGCATCTGGGAATACGCGTCTTTGTTTTCACTCGTAGCCCGGGCCATCAGCAACATGCGCTGGAGCTGGGTGCCGAGTGGGTCGGGCGGGCTGAGGAGACCCCGCCCGAGGGCATTGATTCCGCCATCATCTTTGCTCCTGCCGGCCCTATCGTGCCCCAGGCCCTGCGAGTGCTGAATCCGGGCGGAACTATTGCCATGGCCGGCATTTACATGACGCCCATACCAGAGATGCCCTATGAACTGCTCTACTTCGAACGCACTCTGCGCAGCGTCGCCAACAGCACCCGGCAAGACGCTATCGAGTTGCTGAGGTTGGCTGAGGAGATTCCCATCCACACTACGGTCACGACTTTTCCTCTGGAAGAGGCCAACGCGGTCTTGCAGGCCATGAAAGAAAGCAAGATCAACGGTGATGCGATTCTGATTCCATAAAAAGAGAGGGCGCAGCGATTTGCGCCCTCTCTTTATTTTTTATCGTCGTTAGATGACGTTGGCGTATTTCCCTGCGGCCTCGAACACGTCGAGTGCGAAATCAATGTCTTCGATGGTATGGGCTGCGGTGACATTCGCGCGCAGACGACTCTTGCCCGGAGGCACGGCGGGCGGAAGTACGGGCAGAACGAAGACGCCGTGTTCCTGGCAGTATTTGGTCATCATCAGCGCCTTGTCATCGCTGTAGGTCATAATGGGGACGATGGGCGTGACGCTGACGCCGGTGTCGAAGCCCCGTTCCTGCAAACCGCCGATAAAGTGCTTGACATTGCGGCTGAGGATGCGATTGCGTTCTACGCCTTCAAGTTCGATGACCTCGAAGCCAGCCTTGCAGGCTGCGGCCACGGCCGGGGGCAGGGCTGCGGAGAAGATGAATGCCCGGGCCGCGTGCTTGAGGAAGGTGATCATCTCTTCGTCTGCAGCGATGTAGCCGCCCACGCCGGGAATGGTCTTGCTCAGCGTGCCCATCTTGATGTCGATGGCCCCGGGCATATCGAAGTATTCCTCAATGCCGTGTCCCGTTGCTCCCAGTACGCCCAGGCTGTGGGCCTCGTCGATCATCAGGCGGGCGCCATATTTGTGACAGACATTCAACGCTTCGGGCAGGGGGAAGATGTCGCCATCCATGCTGAACACGGCGTCAGCCACAACCAGCTTGCCTGCATCCCTGGGGGCCTGTTTCAGCCGACGTTCCAGGTCTTTCATGTCGTTATGGCGAAAGCGGACGAAGTTGCCACGGGCGAGCGTGCAGCCATCCACGATGCTGGCATGGTTCCATTTATCGGAAATGACCCAATCGCCCTTGCCTACGATGGTGGAGATCGTGGCGAGATTAGTTACGTAGCCGCTGGAAAAGACAATGGCGTCATCTCTGCCGTGAAAACGAGAAATGGTTTGTTCCAGCTCCAGATGCAAATCCAGCGTGCCGCCCAGCAGCCGGACGCCATGGGTGCCGGTGCCGTAACGATCGATTGCATCTTTTGCCGCCTGATCGATATAGGGATGTCTGAGAAGTCCCAGATAACTGTAGGTGGCGAACATGAGCTTTCGCCCATCTTCAGTCATCACCCAGGCGCCATCAATTTCGCTGATGGATTGCTGATAATAATAAGCATTCTTGCTTTTTGCATCATCGACCCGGCCCAGAATTTCGTCTATCTTCCACTGAATGCCGTCTTTTTGTTTGAGTTGAGGTTGTTCTAACATGAAATGTCTCCTTTCAATGTTGGAAAGGGTTGTGTGAGCCAATGCTCACGGTTTGATAAAAACAGATAAGGAATGGGGGGTATACTTACGTTATTTCCGGATGATCGGCGACTGTTGATTGCACCTTGTTCTTTTTTCGCCAATGTTTCAATTTGCGATAAGAATGCTTGCTCTTTCTCAATGCCAGTCGTACGCCTTCGCGGCTGATGCTTTCAACCCAACCCTCCAATGTCGCGACTTTGACCAGCATGTCCAGGGTCCAGCCAGTATCCGCCCAGCCAAAATCGCGGGGTTCGCGTTCACGCATGAGCGCCGCAAACTTATCCCCCAGCGATGGTGATATTGTCTCGGGGCGACCCGGGGAAGACCCTCTTTCCAGTGCATCCATGCGCTGCGCATTGAACGCCTTGATCCGTGAGCGCACTGTCGCTGAGGAAATGCCCATTGTGTCTGCAATCTTGGGAACGCCGATGCCTCTATCTGATAACAGGATGATTCTCGCCCAGCGCGCCTGAATTAAATCGCTGCTGTTGGCGAGCTTTTGCAGGTGCTCACGTTCCTCTGGGGATAGACTTTCGATATACAGAGCCATAACGTCGTTCATTGTAATGGCTGAGATGAAAAATGACAAATCTTTTTTTGAAAGTTGAATGTCTTTTTTTGATTTTTGCAAAAATTATCGATTTTTCCGTTCTCCGCAATTTTGTAATTATCTGTGAACCTCTTTCCTCTGGTATAATTTCGTTCTTGAGAATCATTTCCCCCATTCCCCGCTCTACGTCACGCCTTCTCTGATGCACTGAATACTGTCGAAATGGAATATCTGGAAATCCAGGTTGGCGATATCGTCCAATTCAAAAAACAACATCCCTGCGGCGGGTGGACATGGCGCGTGGTGCGAACCGGCGCTGATATTGGCGTTGTCTGCACCGTTTGTCAGCGGCGACTCATGTTGCCCCGGGATAAATTCCGGCGTTCAGTCAAGAAAATTGTTTCAAAAGGCGTAGATGAACATGCCGACGGTTGATGGTTGTGCGGTTCGGCCATCTTTGGACTCTTTATGACTTCTACATTTTCTGAATTCAAACCCGTTCTGAAAATTCCGGCATTCAGACGAATTTGGGTTGCACAACTGCTCTCGCTTACAGCCCAGAATGGCATCCATTTTGTACAGTTGGTGCTGATCGAGCGTCTGACCGGACACAGCTTGCAGATTGGATTGATGATCGCAGCATTCAGCTTGCCCCCGGTCATTTTTTCATTCGTTGCGGGAACAGTGGTGGATCGCATTCCAAAAAAGTGGATTATTGTTTTCTCCAATCTTTTTCGGGCCTTGTTGGCGTTCAGTTATGTTTTTACATTGCGGTGGTTTGCCGACTTCCCCACGGTTCTGTTGCTGATCGTTTACACCATTACTTTTTTGGGGTCTTCCATCGGCTCATTCTTTAATCCGGCAGTGCTGGCGAAACTTCCATTGTTGGTTGAGGAAGATCAGCTTATCATTGCCAATTCACTGTTTAATTTTACAGTGGCTTTGGCCCAATTGGCGGGATTGCTTATCATCGCTCCGGCAGCAGTAAAGCTTTTGGGCATCCCCGGGGCGTTTGGTTTGATGGGCGTTTTTTATA
>WGCR01000016.1 GCA_015493675.1 Anaerolineae bacterium | reverse complement strand
GACCAGGACGGGCGCATCCCCTTCGTCGAGGCCGACGCCCTGCGCCTGCCCTTTCCCGATAACAGCTTCGATGCCGCCGCGTCCGGCTTCCTGATGCGCAACGTTACCGATGTAGCGGCTGCTTTTGCCGAGCAGCGGCGGGTGGTGAAGCCGGGCGGGCGCGTGGTCTGCCTGGAGATCACCCGGCCCGCCACGCCCGTCTGGCGCGATATCTTTCATCTCTATTTCTTCAAACTGGTTCCCCGCATCTCCGCCTTCTTCAGCAGCAACAAAGACGCCTACGACTATCTGCCCCACTCCACCCTCGCCTTTCCCCGCCCGCCCCAACTGGCCGAGATCATGCAGGCGGCGGGCCTGAAGAACGTCACCTGGCGCACGATGATGCTGGGGACCATGGCACTGCACGTGGGGGAAGTGACATGAAACGCCTGATCATCGCCATGAGCGGCGCATCGGGCCAGATTTACGGCATTCGCATGCTGCAAATGCTGGCCCAAACGCCCGACATCGAGACGCATCTCGTGCTCTCTCAGGCCGCGCGCATCACCATCGCCCAGGAGACCGACTTCACGCCGGCGCAAGTGGAAGCGTTGGCCGATGTGGGCTACCGCCCGGGCGACATCGGCGCGGCCATCGCCTCGGGCTCCTTCGCTGCGATGGGCATGATCGTGGCCCCTTGCTCCATCAAGACCCTCAGCGGCATCGCCCACAGTTACGCCAACGATCTCATCACCCGCGCCGCGGACGTGCAATTGAAGGAAGGACGCCCGCTGCTGCTCATGGTGCGAGAAACGCCCCTGCATCTCGGGCATTTGCGGCTGATGACCCAGGCCGCGGAGATCGGAGCCATCATCTTTCCTCCCGTCCCCGCTTTTTACGCCCGTCCCCAGAGCCTGGACGAGATGGTTATGAACACGGTCGGGCGGATGTTGGCCCGCCTCGTCATTCCCAACGACGCGTACGACGAATGGAGAGGCGTAGGCAATGAGCAGTGAAGACAAATCATCTCCCATTCATCCAGGCGAAGTGTTGCTCGAGGAATTTTTGAAGCCAATGGGCCTCAGCCAAAATCAATTGGCCCTGGCCATTCGCGTTCCTGCCCGCCGAATCAACGAGATTGTGCAAGGCAAGCGCCGCATCACGCCTGATACTGCGCTCAGGCTGGCCCGGTTCTTCAATGTGTCTCCCCAGTTCTGGCTAGGGTTGCAAATGGAGTATGATCTCGATGTCGCAATGGACAAGCTGGGAGAGGCCATTGAACGCGATGTGAAGGTTTTCGTTCAGGAAGCCGCTTGACGCACTGAACAACCGCCAATGCCCGACGCCCCAACAGCCATCCTCGATTTCATCGCCGCCCACAACACGCTGACCCTGGCGACAGTTGGGCCCGAGGGGCGGCCTCATGCCGCCGCGCTGTTCTACGCCTATCTGCCCGATCTCACCCTGATTTTTCTCTCCGAACCGGACACGCGCCACGCCCGGCATATCGGCGATGGCGCGCCCGTCGCGGTCACCATCCAGGCCGACGGGCAGGACTGGCAACGCATTACGGGCCTGCAGATGCACGGCTTCGCCGCCCCCGCGAGCGATCCCGAGATGCGGGCCGCGTATCTGGCCCGCTTTCCCTTCATCGCCCGCTCCGCGATCCTGGCCCGGGCGCTGAAAACCGTCCGATTTTACACTATCACGCCCGCCTGGGTTCGGATCATCGACAACCGTCTCGGGTTCGGGCACAAGCAAGAATGGCATTTCGACAATGACTGACACCAACAATATCCGCCGCGATCTCGACAAGGCCGCCGCCCTGGGGCATCCCTCCTACGTGTGGCGGGAGGGCCAGCGCCGCCGATTCGAAATGATACGCGCCTGGGTGCAGATCGAGGGCGCGCGGGTGCTGGTGGATGGCGCAGGCGTGGGCATGTACAGCCGACATCTGGCGGAAGCGGGCGCCGAAGTGGTCTCCATCGACATCGACTTCCCCAGCATGGTGGAAGCGAGCAAACACACGGCCAACTGTCTGGTGGCCGCGGGCGAGCATCTGCCATTCGCAAACAGCGTCTTCGACGCCATCCTCTCCCACGAGGTGCTGGAACACGTAGTGGATGACGCCGCCGCGGTGACGGAGATGGCGCGGGTGCTGAAACCGGGCGGGCGCATCATCATCTTTGCGCCCAATCGCCGTTATCTTTTCGAGACCCACGGACATTACTGGAAGGGCGAGTATCACTTCGGCAACACGCCCCTCATCAACTACCTGCCCGATCGCTGGCGCAACCGGCTGGCGCCCCATGTTCGCGCCTATCGGCCAGGCGACCTGCGGCGGCTCATCGCGCCTCTGCCTCTGCGCGTCGTGCACTGGACACAGATTTATCCCGGCTACGACAACATCATCGCCCGACATCCAGCTCTGGGCAAAACCGTACGCGGAATCACCCGACTCTTTGAAAAAAGCCCCTTGCGGACTTTTGGCATTTCTCACTTTCTGGTGCTGGAAAAGGTGTAACCCATCATGAACACGCCCCTTCTCATCAAAAACGGCATTCTTGTTACCGAAAACGAAACATATCCCGCAGACATCCTCATCGAAGATGAGCGCATCGACGCCATTGGTCAGAATTTGACCGCGCCCGCAGAAGCGGAAATCATCGACGCGTCAGGCTGCTATGTGTTGCCCGGCGTCATCGACCCCCATGTCCACATCCAGCTCGACACCGGCGTCTTTCGCACTGCGGACGATTGGGAGACAGGCACGGCCACCGCGGCCCTGGGCGGCGTCACCACGGTCATCGACTTCGCCACCCAATTTCCACATCAAACCGCCAGCGAAGGCATTGCCGCCCGGCATCGAGAAGTGCTGGGGCTGGAAACCGTCGATCTCGACGAGCTGGTCGCGGCTCAGCCGCAGACGCCTCATCCTCCTTACATCGACTACGCCCTGCATCTCATGCTCACTGTGCTGCCCGATGAGGACGAGGAACTGGACGCATGGATGCAGGATGTGCGGGCCGCAGGCGTCAGCGCTATCAAAATCTACACCACCTATCGCCCCAACTACTACCAGAACGACGCCGAATTGCTGCGCTCCATGCGAGCCGCGGCCCGGGCCGATCGGGTTGTCATGGTGCATGCGGAAAACGACGCCATCGTCAGCGAGGCCACTCAGCGTCTGGTGGCCCAGAGCAAAACCGATCTCAGCTATCACGGCAAGGCCCGGCCCGGCTTCGCCGAAATCGAGGCCGCGCATCGCGTCATCTTTCTGGCCGACCACGCCCGCGCCGAACTCTACATCGTCCACAACTCCATGGGCGGCACAGTAGAACTCATCGAGAAGGCGAGACAACGGGGCCAGCGGGTCTGGTCTGAAACCTGTCCCCAATACCTGTTGATGAATGAAACCCGCTACGAGGGCGACGACGCCTGGCGCTACATCATGCAGCCCCCTCTGCGGGATCCCTACCAGCCTGCGCATCTGTGGCAAATGCTGGCCTCGGGCGCAGTGCAATCCCTGGGGACCGATCATTGCGATTACACCCAGGCGCAAAAACTGGGCCTGCGGCCCCTCCGGGATGCGTCCATCCAGTCAGCGCTTTCGACGCTCAGCCCCCTGGCGCGGGATGTCATCATCGCCCGCTTCGGCCTGTTCGACGGTCGTCCCCGCACGCAGATGGAGACCAGCCATTATCTGAACCTGCCGTTGGAGCAAATTCAGCAGGCCGAAAACAGCGCCTTCGCCCAAATCCCCGGCCTGGCCGAACAAATGATGGCGCTCATCACCGATCTGCAACGACTGGACTCCTCCGTTTCGCCCTCACAACTCCCCTTCACCCAGACCCCCGGCGGCCTGCCCGGCCTGCAAACAGCGCTCCCGCTGATGATTACCTACGGCGTCATGCCCGGTCACATCGACTGGCCCGACCTGGTGCGCCTGATGAGCGCCAACCCCGCACGCATCTTCCGCCTGGATCATCGCAAAGGGGCGCTGCGTCCGGGCCTGGACGCGGATATCGTCATCTACGATCCCCAGGGAACAGATGTTATCACCGATAGCGAACAGGCCACCATCGGCGGATTTACCCCCTACAAGGGCATGGAAGTCATCGGACGCGTTCGCGACACCATCGTTCGGGGCCAGCCCATCGTGCGGGATGGCGAACTGATCGGGCCGCGCGGCTGGGGACGTTACGCGCCGTCCAGAAGCTGAGGTGAAGTATGCGACCAGAAATAAGTTCCCTTTTTGGGCAGTCTGTGTTATGTCCGTAAACCTTGGCCGCTAGACCTTGCCCGCTCCCTTGCGGGAGCGGGAGCGGGAGCCGCTGGTTTGCAGAGGACTTTTGTAGCCAGAGATGGCATCCCCCCGCAAGGGGGGGGGACCGAGGGGGGCTTTCTCCCGCAGATGCGACTCCCTTTTTCTACCTCGTCCGCAACAGCCGCAGGCCATTCAGCACCACTACCAACGTGCTGCCTTCGTGGCCCACAACAGCGATGGGCAGGGAAATGCCGATAGAAAAAGTCGCCAGCACCAGCAAGGCCATCATCCCAATCGAAATGGCGAAATTTTGCACAATGATAGCCCGAGCCTTGCGGGCGAGCTGAAAGGTGAAGGGGATTTTGCTCAGGTCATCGGCCATCAGCACGATATCCGCCGTCTCCATGGCCACATCGGCGCCTGCTGCGCCCATGGCCATGCCCACATCGGCCAGAGCCAGGGCCGGTGCATCGTTGATGCCGTCGCCAACCATAATCACCGGGTTTTCCTTCTGCAACGCCCGCACCACATCCACCTTGTCGGTGGGCAGCAATTCAGCGTAGACCTCATCCACCCCCAGTTGACGAGCGATATTCTCAGCCACCGGCTTATAATCGCCCGTGAGCATGGCAATACGCTTGATGCCAATTTTTCGCAGTTCGGCAATGGTTTGGGCAGCGTTCTCGCGGGGCAGATCCGCCACGGCGATGACGCCCAGCAAACGATCATCTTCCATGGCCAGGATAGTAGTTTTGCCATCCTGTTGCAGTTCGAGCACATTTTCAGGGACGGAAGCCTGATCGTTGCCGTCAACTTGAAGCAAGCGATTGGAACCGACGATGATATCCCGTCCATCCACCGTCGCCCGCACGCCTTTGCCCGGAAGCGCCCGGAATGCGTCAGGATCAGTGACGGGAACGTTCCGCTTTTGGGCTTCATCGATAATAGCCCGGGCGATGGGATGTTCAGATCTCACTTCGGCGCTGGCCACAAGTCGCAGCAATTCATTGTCGCTGACGCCATTCAGGGAGATGATATCAGTCACCACCGGACGGCCATGGGTGAGGGTGCCGGTCTTGTCAAATGCGATAGCGTCCACCCTGGCGGCATTCTCCAGATGCACGCCCCCCTTGAACAAAACGCCGTTGCGGGCGCCCGCAGCAATCCCCGAGAGCACCGAAGCGGGCGTGCTGATGACCAGCGCACAGGGCGAAGCCACCACCAGCAGGGTCATCGCTTTATAGAAAACATCATCGAAAGCCATGTGGAAACCAAAATAGCCGACCGCCAGCACCAGAGCGACGGCAACAACGACGCCCACGGCATAGGGATGGGCAAAACGGTCAATGAGCCGTTGGGTGGGAGCGCGCTCGCTTTGCGCTTCCGACACCATCTCAATGACTCGGGCCAGGGTGGTGTCTTTGGCTTCCTTGGTCACCCGCACATTGATGGAGCCATCCAGGTTGATGGAGCCTGCAAACACCGCATCGCCCGGCTGTTTGAGAACCGGGGCCGATTCTCCCGTGATCGATGATTGATCCACGAAAGTCTCGCCATGGAGCACTTTGCCATCCACGGGGATGTTTTCGCCAGGCCGCACGACGACGATCTCGTTCACATGCACATCCTCGACCGGAACAGCCACCTCTTTGTCACCGCGGCGCACCGTGGCTTCATTCGGGCGCAATTTGGTCAGCGCTTCAACTGCGCTGTGCGTACGATCCATCGCATAATCTTCCAAAGCCTCCGCCAGGGTGAACAGGAACAGCAGCATAGCGCCTTCGGCCCATTGCCCGATGAGCGCAGCGCCGGCCGCAGCCAGTATCATCAGAAAGTCTACATTCAACCGGCCATGACGGAGATCGTGCATGGCTTCGACGAATCCTTTGTGTCCTCCAGCGAGGTATGCAGCGACGAAGAAAAGGATCGGAAGCCAGGGCGCGCCTGGCGTGAGAAAAAACTTTTCAAGAATCACGCCGGTAATCATGAACACAAAAGTCAATCCCGCCCAGAT
>WGCR01000015.1 GCA_015493675.1 Anaerolineae bacterium | reverse complement strand
TCCTTCTACAATCCGAAAAATCCGCGGGAATCTGTCGCATCCGCGTTGTCAGCGGCGAATTCCACGGGCAAATGACGTGAAAATTCGATTTGACGAGGCCAAAGTGCATAACAGCTTCTAGCCTGCCGGCGCAGCCGTAGAACGGCGCACCGGCGTGCTAACAGGCTTGGGCATTGCTGTCGGCTTGGGCGTTCGGGATAGCTTGACGGCGGGTTTGGTGGCGCGGGGTTTCGGTGTTGGCGATTTGCCAGCAGGCTTCGATTTGCTCGCGCCCTGAACGACGACCTCCACTGCATACCGTCGTCTTTTTTTCGTATAATATTTGACGATCGCTTTTTTCCGGGATACGATTTTGCCTTTCACGGTGGTATTTTTGGTCATGCGGATATACCGACCGTTCAGATAAAATCCGACTATCCGGCCTCTGACTTTTTGCACTCTGCCGATAGCGCCGGCAAGGGTCTGATACTCGCGTCCGGCCCCAGACTTGGCAGCGCCTGTGACGACAACGCTTGCAGCATAGTGTCGTTTTTTCTTCGTATAATAGCTGACAGCCGCTTTCCCGCCAGCCACAATCTCACCTTGAACCACCGTCGTCTTCGTAACCCGGATATAGCGCCGGTTGATATAAAACCCGACGACTTTGCCATTTTTCCGTCTGACTCGATAGATGACGCCAAAAGCAGATTTAAGTTTGACTGTTGCGGTAGGCGTGGCAGTGCGAGCAACAGGCGCGCTACTGCTCTGCGTCTGCACCGTGGAGACAACCGGACGCGGCGTAGCGGTCGCGGTCAGCTCAGGTTCCACCGACGGTTTATGAGTCGGTTTGGGCGTGGCGGTGGGCGCAACCGTTCTGGAGGGTTTACGCGTGGCGACAGACGTCACGGTGGCGAAAACCCCAGGACTGGATGTGACTGTGGGCGTATGGGTGGGCGCCACTGTCGGGCTGTTTGTCGCCGCAGGCATTGGCGTGGCTTCAGGAGAGGGCGTTGCTGTTGTGACAGGCAATGGCGTATTCGTCAGCGCTGGTGAATCAGTGACAGCCATTGTGGCGGTCGACACAGGAGTCACTGTTCTTGAAATGACCGCGGCGCCCGCCACACCAATCACCGGTGATTTCACTGTGGCGGTCATGATGGCGGGGGGAACAGCCGTGACCGTCAGGGGCGCCATCCCTCCAGTGGCGATATTGCTTGCGGACGATGTTGGAGCAGGCGTCACGTCATTCTTTGCAACAACCGTTGCGGGTGCGACAGTCACCACCACCTGGGTGGCGCGGGCGCCAGGCGTCACAACACGCCGGGTGGGAGACTGGACGGGCGTTGCATTCTCTTTCTGCGGCGGAGGCTGTTGCTCTCCCCCACCGGATGAAGGCCCTCCCGGAACAGCATTGACGGGCGTTTGCGTCATCATGGTTGGCTGCTGCACTGGCGATGCTTTGACCGCCGGCGTGACATCCGTATTCTGTTCATGCGTCTGCCCGGGCGACTGTACAGTGGGTGATTCCTGGACAATCTGCACAATGATCGTCTGCCCGCCATCCGGTTCAGAAGGCGTAAGGCGCTGCATCATTTCATCAGCCACTATCTTGACACGATAAAACGGGCTGCCGGAGCGGGCGTTATCTGCTGCAAAAATCATCAACCCCAAAACCAGGGCAATGGTCAGAGCGGCGATGAGGGGCGTTGGCGACCATTCCATGGCTGCTTCCAGAGCCAGGCGCCAGCGCTGCCAGAATGGCGGCTGTATGGGCGGCAAGGCGAAGCCCCGGTCAGGAACAGCGGCGGGGATGGATTGCAAAACGCGTTCCCGGGCCCGGGCCAGCGCAGCGTCAGCATCGGGCATCTGGCGCTGTCCCAAATCTTGTAATTGCTGCGTCAGGAACAACATCTCATTCAATTCGTCCGGCGCTTCAGGACGCGCACCAGCAGCCCCGGCGCTCTCGCCCGGGGTCTCCAGCAGCTCCTGAAAGAGCTCTTGCCAGTGACGATCTTCTGCACTCATAAGGTTTGTTGCTCCAGAATACGGCGAAGCGTCGCCATGCCGCGGAATTGCAACGCCTTGACAGCGCCTTCGGTCTTATTCATTATTTCAGCCACTTCGGAGATGTTGTAGCCTTCTAAAAACCGCAAGGTGATAACCTGCGCCTGTTCATCGGTCAATTGATTGATGGCGCGCAAAAGCGCATCGCTCTCAAGTTTTGCTGCGGTTGCCTTATAGGGATCGCCATTGCCAGCAGGGATATGAGGCGTGTCCTCGATATTTGTATAGGTGGCCTGACTGCGCTTGCGATAGTAATCTACCACAAGATTATGGGCGATTCGATAAATCCAGCCGGAAAACGATGTGCGCCAACCCTTTCCACCCTTCATCGCCTCCAACATTCGCAAAAACACCTGCCCGGTCAGATCCTCAGTCACCATAGGATCGCTGGTGCGGTGATAAATGAAACTCTGAATTTTGGGCGCGTAGAGATGATAGAGTTTGGCGATGGCCTCGGGATCACGTGCTGCTGCCCGTTCCACCAGCGCCGCCTCAGTAGTGGAAAACGTTGGCGGTAATACGCTTTCGTGTGTCAAGACGGGGGACGTGGGGAAAAGTTACGGGGGAAGTTATAAAAAGCAAGAATATCTTGCCAATTTCCCTGTCGGGATATCAAAAGACACCCCGATTTCTCTATTCGCGCCAGAAAACAGCTATATCATAGCCAATAAAAAGATTTTATGCAAACTCTGATAAATGGTGAGTCTGTGCGGCGCGCACAGTCGCCCCACAGCCATGATTCTCGCCAGCGACACTTCCCCCGAGGCTTCTCAAGTCAACCCGTGCGTCACTTTATAAACCACCCACATCCGCTGGAAAACCGTAATGCCGGCCAGAATGACAATCAGCGACAAGGCGATGAGCAACAGGTTTTCATACAAACCACTGAACAGCAATGCCACGGCCATAATGATAAACCGCTCGACCCGGGTCCCCACGCCGACTTTGACGTCAATGCCAATCCCTTCTCCCCGCGAGCGGGTGTAACTCACCAGAAAACTGGCGATCAGAGCCAGAAAAGCAACCATCACAGCCCAGACCTGGCCCGCCACCGCAAAACGATAGGTCAGCGCCATGATGATGATAGATTCGCTGAGACGATCCAGCGTGCTGTCCCAAAAAGCGCCGAATTTGTTACGAATGCCGATCTGCCGGGCCAGCGTGCCATCGATGGCGTCTGCGCCGGCAGCGACGAGGAAAACAATGCCCGCCCAGAAAATCTGATCGATGACAATTAGATAGGCCGCCACCACATTCAACAAAAAACCAAGCAGTGTGATGACATTGGGGGTGATGTGCAAAGCGCGAAAAACGCCGGCAATCGGTTCCAGGATGACCTTGAGGTTGCGTCGTCCCCATTCGGTAATCATTACGTAACGATCCTCTGTGATTGGTGGCCTTCCCGAAATCTCCGCCATGCAAAACGGCGGTCTCCGGGAAAATCAGAATTTGGATGCAAAAGTGGCTCTACTGAAAAAAGGCTATTTCACCACGGAGACACGGAGGACACGGAGAAAATAGCAGCAGTTCACAGAGAAATTCCTCTCCAAACCTCGCCTTTTTCTTCCTCCGTGCACGCTGTGCCTCCGTGGTGAAGGTTTTTTCAGTATAACCAAAAGTAGTATAATAAAAACAAGTGCTCCAAAGTGTACACTAGCACTCTTCACTTCTTCAAATTCTGATCCGGTCGATTCCCTTTTTCCTCATCACCTGTGTTACGTCGTTCCAAAACCTCTGCCACCCTGATTGAGTCCCTGAACCAGGCGCTGGCGTTATTGAAAAATGCCCGCAACGTTGTTGTGTTGACAGGGGCAGGCATTTCCACGCCATCGGGCATTCCAGATTTTCGCTCGGATAAAACAGGGTTGTGGCGTTTCGCAAATCCGTTCGAGGTCGCCACGCTCTGGGCCTTTCGCGATCATCCAAAACGCTTTTACAACTGGATGCGCCCTCTGGCGAAGGATATCCTCACGGCCAGGCCCAATCCCGCCCATTTTGCGCTGACGCAGATGGAGCGCATGGGCAAAGTAACGGCCATCGTCACGCAGAACATCGACGGTCTACACCAAAAAGCAGAAGCCAACAAGGTGATGGAAATTCACGGGCATTTGCGTTCGATGAGCTGTCTGGACTGCGGTTATCATGATGAAAGCGCCCCCTATCTGGATGATTTTCTGCAAACAGGCGAGCCGCCCCGCTGTCCGCGTTGCGGCAGCGTCATGAAACCAGACATCATCCTTTTTGGCGAGGCGTTGCCCCATGAAACGGTGGTGGCGGCCCAGGAAGCTACGCTTCATAGCGATCTGATGCTGGTGGCAGGCTCCTCGCTGGAAGTGATGCCCGCCGCCGATCTGCCGGCATTGGCCGTTCGCAGCGGCTCCAAGCTCATCATCGCCACATTGGGCATGACGCCTTTAGATCACCTGGCCGATGTCATTATTCGCGGAGATGTGGCTGAGACGATGCCATGGCTGGCGGAGCACCTGGAGAAAAGTTAATCATCGTATTGCCCGACAAAATAAAACGCCCTCCGTCAAAAATGGCGGAGGGCGTTTTTTGTGCGGAGAAATGACAATCTAATCCTGAATGACAACGGGCAGCCACACTGCGCCATCCCGGGCGGAAACGATGATGCGGACATCGACGCCCTGGAAACGATGCAGCACGCCCGGCCCGCCATCCACCAGGATCGTGACGCGGCTTTCGCCCACAGGCGCCTGGTTCATATCCAGAGCCACCTGCATGACACGCGGTGTAATGCCGTGATCAGGCAACAGTTTCACCCAGGGGATGTATTGCAACAGGCGCTCCTGACCGTCAGGCCCAACGAACACGAGGCCGGCGTCGGTGCGGCGGGCAGTGAGCTTGCCGCTGTGGTACAGAGGCGCCACATCGTCCCACCAATCACCCGAAGGCACCACGTAGGCATACCAGGAAATGGCGCTACTGCTGCCCGGCGCCTGATCGATGTTTATCTCTTTCAACGGCGTAGGCTGTCCTTTATGAGCCAAAATGAAGAGACTATCGGGGCTAACCTGCAACTCGGGCATAACGGCGCGAATAGTGAGATGGACCGCGACCGTCTGCACGCCATTTGTCACATCGCCGCTGGGCGACGCGCCTGTTACGGTAATGGTGGCGTTATACACGCCCGGATCCATACTTGAAACTGCATTTTTCATCTTCACCGTGAAGGTGGCCGGGGCGGAAGCGTTGGCGGGGGTCACTTCCAGCCAATCGCCGCCATCCTGAGTCTGGACACTGACGCTGATATTAAGGAGGCCGCCTCCGAGATTGCTTACATCAAAAGTCTGGGCAGGCGGCGCGCTCTCGGCATGGGTCATTTCAAAGTCAAGCGAGGTGGGCGCGACCTGCATCTCGGGCGGCTCGGCGGAAACGCCCGTGCCGTCATAATTGCCCAATGCAATCACAACAGGTTGTCGCAAGCTGACGGCGATGTCATTGCTGTGATTATAGTTAATGTTCGGATCCCAATAGATGCGATAGGAGCCGGATTGGGCCACAACAATCTCCGCCTTGCCATCGCCATCCACATCCCCCATGCGAATGGTCTGAAGATCGCGTCCCAGGGCCAACTTCCAGCCATCGGGCATGGGATCGTTCCCCCAGTTAAAGCCCAACAATGAAACGCCGCCAGCCACTTCGGGGTCGCGAATTACAAAGACTTCATCATCACCGCTGGCGTTGATATCCCCGACAGCGATATCCTGCCAATAAGGGTAGTACTTGCCGCCGCCATCGGGCGCTGGGGTGAGATTGTAATTATAGTATTGGAAAACGACGAAGGAATCACGCTGCCCCAGAACACCGCCACGCGTGGTGACGATCTCGTCGATATCACCATTGTTGAGATGCGTATTGCCGGTAGCCAGGCCAATCCAGGGAAAGTTATAAGCATGGCTATACAGCGTCAGCCAGGGGCCGTTGGGATCGTTGGGAGCGTATTTCTTGATCATGATGCGCTTATCGCGATTCGTGTCTGTGCCATTCCGCATCATAACCAGCTCATCGCCTTCCAGACCGTCCACATCGCCCGGCTCCATATGAATCCACTCGGCGCCAAAGGTTTCATCAAAAACCAGATGCCAGGAGACGCCATCGACGTTGCCATCATAAATCTGAACGCTGTATTTGGAGTTGTTCCGATTATCAGTGCGTTGGACAAGAATCTCATCCCGGCCGCCATCTCCGGGAATAAAGTCGCCAGCATTCACCGAAATGTAGGCAAAACCGGGAGAGATCGTTTGGCTGAACTGGGGCTGGACGCCGCCCGTATTGAAGGGCGTCAGAAGCTGCACCTTTGCGCCGGCGATCGCGATAATCTCATCCACGCCGTCGGCATTGCTGTCAATAGTCGCCATACCGGTGTAACCGCCGGTCGGGGAGCGCCAGGTGAAGGGGGCGGAGCCCGCAGGGGTGACGGGATCAACGATATTGATGTAGCCGGTGGCGTCGATGTACGCCAATTCGTCATCATCCACGACGGCGGATTCGGCTTTGGAAACAACGCTATCGCCCATGACGCCCCACAGGGCGATGCCAAGCACGAGTATTCCGAGAAGAATCATGGTTATTTTATATTTTCGCATGGGTGTCATTACTCCTTTACAGAAAGTGAAAGGTGAGGGTCATTCAGACGAGAGGGATGATGCGGATATCCTCCGGCGAGAGAAGATGCGACGACGCATCATAGCGATGATGATTATAGCATCAGACAGAGACGTTTTGAGAATTATACAGAAGAACCTTGAGGCTTTCGCGTTGTCGGGCCATTTCGAAGGCTTCTTCCGCCCGAGACAGGGGAAAACGGGCGGTAATCAGAGGCCGGGGATCGATATCCCCCCGGGCCAATGCCTGAATAGCCTGCGGAAATGGCCCGCAGCGAGAGCCGATGATACGCAGCTCATTGACCACCACCGGACTGAAATCCAGTTCGGATTTGCTGGCGCTGGTGGTTTTCAGAATAAGGGCGCCGCGAGGCCGCAGCACGCCGAAAATCTGCTGAATGGCCTGAGCATTGCCGGTCACATCGATGGCAATATCATATTCCCGGCCAGACGGCGGAGCAAGAGCCACATCGACGCCCGCCTGCGCCGCGAGCGCCAACTTCTTAGTATGACGTCCTATCAGCAACGGATGATACCCTTTGGCCTGGAAAACCCGGGCGATAAGCTGGCCCAGACGACCATCGCCAAAGATGATGACCCGATCGCCCATGCCCTCGGGGACATCGCGCAGAGCGGCGTAGGCCGCGGCCAGAGGCTCTGCGAACACCGCCATCTCATCGGGCGTATTATCGGGCACGGGATGCAAAAGATAGATGGGGCTGATGAGATACTCGGCAAAAGCGCCATCCCAATTGATGATGCCCAGCACCCGGCGGTTCTGGCAATGGGTGGTCAATCCCCGGCGGCAATGATCGCATTCGCCGCAGATGGTGTTGATTTCACCCACTACGCGGCGTCCCACCCAGTCCTCGTTGCCGGGCGCTGCGACCACCTCGGCCACATATTCATGTCCCAGCACGCCGCTGAATCCCCCCTTGTAGCCCGCGGTCAACGCCAGATCGGTGCCACAGATGCCCGCGTAGCGCATGCGCAGCAGCGCCTCGCCCGGACCTGGCGTCGGACGAAGGAGGTCTTGACGCAGAGAGAGTTCGCCATTTTGTAATGTGAGTGCAAGCATAATGATCTCTGGATAACAAAAAACCGGGCATGAGAGCCCGGTCTTTGTCTTGTGAGTGGCGTATTATGCGGTTGCTGTCTTTTTCGCCTGCTTTTTCTTGCCACGATGGAACCATCCGAAAAGGCCCTCGTGATTATGCCAGGAAACTAGCAGTGGCGTAGCGATGAAGATGGAAGAGTATGTACCGCTCAGCATACCGATGAACATGGTGGCAATGAACTGGCGAATCGTGACGCCGCCGAAGAGCAGCAAGGCGATCATTACAAACATGGCGTTGATCTGCGTGGCGATGGACCGCTGCATGGTTTCCAGCAGAGATCGATTGGCGATAACCTCGAAGGATTCCCCCTTGCGCCGACGGCTGTTTTCACGGATGCGATCGAACACCACGATGGTGTCCTGCACCGAGAAGCCGATGACGGTCAGCAATGCTGTCAGGAACAGCGCATCCACCTCCCAGCCGGCGATGAAGCCCATCAGCGAGAAAAAGGCCGAAGCCACTAACACGTCGTGGATCATGGCGATAATCGCGGAAACGCCGTAACGAACCGGGTGATCCACCTGGCGAAACGCCCAGATGATGAAACCCAGGATGACCAGCGAAGCCATGATCACTGCGATGAACGCGGTGCGGGTCACTTCCTTGCCCACTGTCGGGCCTACGGCCCGGAACTGGAGCTCTTCCGGTTTCTCGCCAAATTGTTTTTCCATGGCCGCCATCAAATTAAGCTTTTCATCCGGCCCGATCTGCTTGGTGCGAATCACCAGGGTGTTTTCATCACCAATTGTGTGGACATTGGCGTCGCTGATTCCCTGGCTATGAAAAAACTCGACCATATCACCGGGAGCGATGGGTTGGGAGAAACGCAGCTCCCACATGGTGCCGCCGGTAAAATCAATCGAAAGCCGAAACGGCGTGCCAATGGTGAACATGGAATAGAGCATGATCAAAATGCCGGGGACAATGATCACGGTCGAGAAAATATAATACCAACGTCGATGTTTAATAATGTCATACATAAGCCAATACCAGGTGCGAAAAGTGCGGGAATGAGATCAAACGCTGAACCAGGACAATTTGTTCTTGAGGGAGTCAGCGAAATACTGGATGATAAAGCGCATGAAGGTGCGGGTGGCAAATACGGCCGTGAACATAGAAACCAGCACACCGATGATCAGGGTGATAGCAAAGCCCTGCACCACCGAAGCGCCAAAGTTCGAGCCAAAGTAGAGCAGGATAAGGCCGGTGAGGATCGTGGAGAGATTGGAATCCAGGATGGATGTCCAGGCTCGGGAGAAACCTGCTTCGATGGCGCTGGGCAACGAGCGTCCCGCCCGGAGCTCTTCCCGCATACGCTCAAAAATCAGGATATTTGCGTCTACTGCTGTGCCTGTTGTCAATAGCAAACCGGCGATGCCGGGCAGGGTCAGCACGACAGGAATAATTTTATAAAGTGAGATATTGAAGGAGACAAAACTCAGCAGCGCCAGATCGGCCAGGAAACCGGGCAGCCGATAGAAGGCCAACATGAACAGCAGCACGACGATGATGCCGATGGTTCCTGCCAGCAAACTGCGCCGCACGGAATCTTCACCCAATGACGGCCCAACGGTGCGAACGTCCACCACATCCAAAGGCACTGGCAAGGCGCCATACTTCATCTGAATCGCCAGATTCTGGGCCTCGTCCACGGTAAAATCGCCCTCGATGATGCCGGCGTCTGTGATCTTGGCCCGGATAACCGGCGCAGAGAGGATGGTCTTATCCATCACGATGGCCAGATAATTGCCGATGTTATCGCCAGAATACTTGCCAAAAATCTTAGATCCCTCTTTGGTGAGCTCAAAAGCAATGTAGGGTTTCTGGGTATTGGGATCGCGACGCACATCCACGTTTTTCAGTTTGTCACCGGTCATGATGGTCGGATACACCTTGTCACTGGCCGCGCCTTCGGCCGGGCCATTGGTGGTGTTAATCTTCATGCCGGCAGTCAACCCCTCAGGGTTCGACCCCAAATCGACGAATTCGAGCTGACCGGTGCCGCGCAGAGTCTCGATGGCGGCGTCCGGGTCATCCACGCCCGGCAACGCTACGATAATGCGATCTTTACCCGCCTGCACCAACGACTCGCTAACGCCCAGGCCGTTGACGCGACGTTCGATAATCGCGCGGGCCAGTTCCAATTGTTCATCAGTAGCCGTCTGACCTTCTGGCAGATCAGGCTGTAGCTGAATCTGCGTTCCGCCCTGCAAATCCAGACCCAGCCGCAACGTCAATGCTTGAGGCCCTTCTTGATGAGGAGCCACCAGTTTCTTGAACCAGTCTGGATGATCAATGGGCAAGGCAATGTAAGTTGCCAGCGCCACCAGGATGATAAGAATGATGAGAATGAGATTGTTCCGTGACTGCATAGCGATTCCTTAAACTGTATTTAGGATTAGCGGCCCCAACGGGTCGCAGATAATAACAACACGAGCAAACCAAGTGATTATAGGTCGGGTGGGTGACAGTGTCAAGTATCAATCGCTTTTTGATCGGGTAGGTGAGGTAAAAGATGAATAGACATTATCGGAAATAACTCACTGTGAGGTGGACTCTCCGATTTTGCTCAATCATGCCCGGATCGATGATTAATGATTGATGATCAAAGTGAAAAACACGCTGATTTAGCCTTTAATCATTGTTCATTAATCTTTTGAGCTTTGTCAGCAGCATAATGCCAAGCGTGAGCAGAGACTTTCTTATTTCCGATAATGTCTAATTATGATGGCTCTTTTGGATTTCAGGGGGGGTGACTGCTTTTGAGACCTCCGGGAGGTGGACAAAACCGCCCGGCCAAGCCAAAAGTTACTCGTCCACCTCCCGGAGGTCGGGGGACCCCCTGAATTCCTGTTGAGCCATTATGATTTCTTTGCTCCCGCCTGATTGCTTATGCTAAACTAAATGGTTGCATCAACAACTTCTCTAATTCTGCACCCCACAGGCAAACGCTATGCGCTTTCAGCGATTTTTCATTTTGCCACTCCTGGCAATCTTCCTCGCGCTCGGTATTCAGACCGTCAGCGCTCAATCGGGCATCACCTACCCGCCCGAGACCGAGGTGTTGCGCGGCTCGGTCCAGATTAAGGGCGCCGCGGTGCATCAGGATTTTTGGAAATATGAGCTCGCGGCTGCTCCCCAGGGCACGCAGAACTGGTTCAACATCGCCGGCAGCGAAACGCCCGTACAAAATGGCGTCCTGGGCATATGGGACACCCGCACCGTGCCCGACGGCGCTTACACTATTCGTCTGCGAGTCGTGCGCCGTGACGGCAATTACGATGAATACTTCGTACAAAAAATCATCGTAGCCAACACCACCCCCGTAGAAACGCCCACGCCCGAGACCACGCCCACGCCCACAGCC
>WGCR01000014.1 GCA_015493675.1 Anaerolineae bacterium | reverse complement strand
GTACAGCTTCATGCTTACGCAGCAGGACGGCGACTGCTGGACGCCGGCGTCGTTCCCGGCTACGATATGACCCCCAGCACAGCACTGGTCAAACTTATGTTTCTCATCGCACAAACGCAGATGTCATCTCAGGCCAGACGCACACACCTGGCAAGCAACCTACGCGGTGAACTGACCCCACACAGCAATGTCATTCCCTGATCACGCCCGTCAGGTTCTCCAGAGCTTCCGGATCGAGAATAGTGATGCGACGATATCCCAATTTTACCCAGCCCGCTTCGCGGAAATCCCGCAATATGGCGCTGATCGTCTCACGATAGGTGCCCAAAATATCTGCCAGGGATTGATGACTGAGCCTGATTTGATTACTGCCGGCATAGCGACTCTGACGGATAAGCTCGGCAGCCAGCCGCTCGGGCAACCAGCGATAAGCCACCTCTTCCAGCCTGTTTTCCACCTGTACAACCCTCAGTCCCAGGGTGCGAAGCATGGCCAGACGCAAAGTGGCATGTTTGAGTAAAAATTCTTGGGTCCGATCTGCAGGGAGTTTCCACAACACGCTGGGCTTCACAGCCTGAGCGCAATAATTCGGCCCCTGACTGTCAAATTCAAACACGGCTTCTTCTCCAAAAACCATACCTGCTCCCAGCACAGAAGTCACCAAACGTCGCCCCTCCTTGCTCGTAATCAGTATTTGCACCAACCCTTCAATCACAATATAAAGATACTCCGATATCTCCTCCGAGGGAGCGATGCAATCCCATGGCAACACACGCTGGACCGAAAGGACTTGCGCCAGCTCCTCATCCTCCGCGGCCAATTGAGATAACATCTCGATTAATGTCTCATCTGCAATGGTAGCATCCACCTCAGATGTATTGGATGAAGCTGTCATTAGTGGTTAACTCCCTGAGGAGAATGAAGCATGCATACATAGACGATAAGCGTCAAAGAAGAAATCTCGCTCAACACCTGCCGGAGAAAGGAAACCAGCTTTCTAATTGTATCGAATTGTAAGTAGAATTGCAATTATCACAAACGCCCTATGCCCGATGCGTTCCTCACACATGATAAGCTATCCGTAACGCTGCCCGGCAGGAATCGCCGCAGCGCCTCGAACACACAAGAAACCCAACTCGTCCCTCTCTGTCACACCGATAAATCGCTCTTTTCAGGATGCCAATTATGTCCCGAATTGCAATGTTCGAAGGTCTCATTTTTGATGAAGAAAACCGTCCGCTCGAAGTCGGTTGGGTGGGCGCCGATGCCTGCTATCTTTATGATGACGACGGTTTTCTCCGCCATCTCGACGCAGCAGATGTAGACCGCCAGGTCTTGCGGTTTTTCAAAGATCGCGTGATGGAAAACAAAGATATGGCCATCCGCAGCATGTTGGAAATGATGGGAAAAGATGACATCTTCACCAAAACCTCTCTTGAATACCAAATCGCCCACATGGACGAAAATCTGGAGCAGATGCTCCCTCCGCAGGCTCGGGAAATGCTGCGCTCATTGGGGTTCACCATCGTCATCGACGCCCAGGGAAATCTGATCGACATCCAAACGCCCGATCTCCCAGACATCGAAGGATTGTTGGGTCCGGGCGATTATTGATCAACTTCCGACGCCGCAAGTACAGCAAACCCCGCCCTATGCCCCCTCATCCCTGGGAGAAATCATATGTCTCATCCATTCCTGAGCCTGACGCCATCACAACACAAACGACTCTTCTGGATTTTTCTGGCGCTGACGCTCCTGGCGACTCTCGTCCTGCAAATGATTGACGGAGCCCTGCAAACGCCCGCTGCACCCCAGGGCATCGTCTCGTACGAACTGGCGGGCAACGCCCAGGCAGCCGGACAGATCCTCGCAAGTTGGGATGCCCATGCCGCCCTGCACGCCGCATTCAGCCTGGGATTCGATTATCTATACATGCTGGCGTATGCTGTCACGCTGGCGCTGGCTGTGCTATGGCTGGCGGATGGTTTTTCGGGCAGGTTGCGCTATGCGGGCATCCTGCTGGCGTGGGGCATGGGCATTGCCGGATCCGCCGACGCCACAGAAAATTATTTTCTCTGGCAAATGCTGATAAGCGGGCCGTCAGACGCCGCTGCGATGATAGCGCGCGGGGCGGCCCTGCTGAAATTCGCCCTGATTCTCATCGCCTTTCTCTATCTTGTTCTCATTCTTGTTTTGGGCGTCTTCATCCATCCCCACAACAAATCAGGCGCGCTGAAGCAGTAACAGCAACTTGATACGGGATGCAGGCAGGGGCTGGGAATGGCAGCGATTCAATCGCCATGCATGACGTGCAGCAGTTCCCGCTCAAGCACGCCCGTCAGACACCCGATGCCGCCCGCAGCCCGGGTCAATTCATCGACAGCCACAGTCACACATTCGATGCCCAGGGACTCATAAAACCGTCGGGTGACGGGATTGCCCGCGGCCATAAGGATTTTGCGGGGCCCAAGCGTCACGAAATTGAGGGCGAAACCATGGAGCGCCTCGGATTCATCGGGAAGAAAGTGGATCGTAGCCCCGTGCTGACGCAGCGCCCGCACAGCCGCGAACGGCACGCGTCCGGGCCAGGCGATAGCCAGATCCCGGGCGACAATGCGCAACGCGCCCATCAGGTGCATCGCGCCATAGGGCAGCCCCACCGGCAGCGTTTCGATCCCCATTTCGGCCAGCGTGGCGGCAACCTGCGTTCGCCCCTGCGGATTGGTGCGCAGGCCATCGGCGACCAACATGCTATCCGATGACAGCCACATGGCGTCCGCCCCCTCAAAAGTGGCCCGGCCATGCACGCTTCGCAAAATGGGAATGCCCAAAGCGGTCAGACGGCGAGCAATAAAACGCTCCTCGCCCGCCCGCACCCGCGAGGCCGGCCGGGCCAGGATTGCCCCTTCGGGCGTCATAACCATGAGATCGGCCACAAACATCAGGTTGGGAGGCGGCATGACGTCCGGCTGCACATAATGCACGGCCACCCCCGCGGCGTCGAAAGCCTGCGCCAACAGATCATGTTGGGCCTGCAAACGGGATAAATCCACGGTCGCCAGCATTTGCACGGCGTCAGGATCATCCGCCGTCAGCATCTCCGGGCCGGGGCGATGCAGGAGCACTGATTTCAGTGGCGCCCATTCGCTGTCTTGTCCGCAAGCGCTCCACAGGCGCCCTATTTCCTCTGCTGTGCTGGCTGCTCGGGGCT
Organism: Anaerolineae bacterium; assembly: GCA_015493675.1. Lineage (GTDB taxonomy): Bacteria > Chloroflexota > Anaerolineae > J102 > J102 > M2005. The sequence continues at coordinate 837 of WGCR01000014.1, read as the reverse complement.
GCCAGCCTTTGCCGCCATAGGCCGCAGCGTCGAAAAAAGATCGGGACATGGGGTTATTTCCAGTCAGTCATTCTTGTGCGGCTGAAATCAAACTTGAACTGAATATCCGCCAGGGCTTGGGCTGCGAACAGATGAGGATTACTGCCATCGCTGTTCATGATCCACAGCCGCCAGTCGCCACTGCGGTCTGAGAGAAAGAGGATAAAACGCCCATCAGACGAAACCGCGGGCGTGACATTATTGATGGGACGATCGCGCAAGGCGGGAGGACGCGTCAGGGCAATGGGCCCGCTGCCGTCGGCATTATAACGCCAGATATTCCAACTGTCGCCATCTTTTCTGCTCACATAGATGTACCGGCCATCGGGGCTGTAAACCGGCGCTCCAAAATCCTTGTAAGCAATAATAGGTTTTGGGGGGTGGTTACTGTCGATATAAGCGATCGCCATGCCATCACGGGTCAGATGAAGCACTTCTGGCCAGACCGGATGAAAACGAGGCGTGTGGGCGATGCTGCCGGTGGGGAGATCACGGATCTGACCGCCATTTACCGGATACATTTCCAATGCAGTCACAAAAAAGTGGATAATGGTGAAATCCCAGATGCAGTAGGTGCCGAAAGGATAAGTCCAACAATCATTACCATTGAACTCTTTGCGGATCTGCTCGTCCGTAGCGCAGCCCAGGGGCGTATCCCGGCAGTATTTATCCTCCACAACCTGCTCATAAACCAGATCCCTGCCATCGGGCGACCAGGTGGGAGACCGGGGTTTGTTATCACCGATAACGACGCGTTCGCCGCTGCCATCGACATGAATGACCCGAACGGTGTCACCA
>WGCR01000013.1 GCA_015493675.1 Anaerolineae bacterium | reverse complement strand
TTCAAGACTTCATTCAGGGGGCGGGAATTCACCATTACGCTTCGTCACGCCCGCCAGTTTTTTGATCTGCCTCCGGTTTTCGATAGCAGGCCCCATCCTGTCTCTGCCAGCGCTTTGACGAATCTCCGTCTCTATGTGGCAACCTTGCAACACATTCAGGAGATGATGGCCCGTTTCCCTGCGCTCAACCGGATGCTTGAAATTCACCTGGCTGATATGCTGCGGCGCATGGCCGATGTCGCCAGTGATTTGGCCTTCACTGACGTCTCCACCCGTCTGGCCCGGCTTATCCTCGTCTCCGCCCGCAATGACGGCCGGGAGACGCCTGATGGCGTTTCGTTGGAGTGGGGGCTTTCACAAAGTGAAATTGCACACCTGTTGGGCACCGCCCGCGAGGTTGTCAGCCGTAATTTGCGCAGTCTGGAAAAGGAGGGACTGGTGGAGCGCACCCATTCGGGCATTCTGATTCGCGATTGGTCCGCCCTGGAACAAATGGCCCGGCGATAAAAATTGGGCTCTTTTGGATTTCAAGGGGCTGACTGCCATTTGACCTTCGGGAGGTGGACGCAACCCGCTTGGTCAAGTCAAAAGCTGCTCGTCCACCTCCCGGAGGTCGGGACGCCCCCTGAATTCCTGTTGAGCCAAAATTTTCTGCATGTGACTTAAGTCACGGCAGCGAGGGGGCAGATCGGGGATAATATGATCAAAGAGTTGTGAAGCATCCCGATTTTTATTTCAAGGAGTTCAATTATGTTCGATCATATTCTGGTTCCTGTCGATGGTTCCAATGATGGCTGGGTGGCCCTGGAGCAAGCCGTCGAGGTCGCCCGCGAGGAAGGATCCACCATCCAGGCCCTTTTTGTTGCTGACTCTCGCATCATCGAGGCCCCTTACTGGACGGCCGCCCCCGTGGATGATCCACTGCCCGGCGGCGATGCAGAACAAACCGAGGTGGCTCTGACCATCGGCCAAATGATCTCAGATTTTGGCGACAAGGTGTTGGTTGAGGCTGAGCGGCGCTGCCAGGAGGCCGGCGTCTCATGCAAAGTCGAATATCGGGTAGGCGCGGTGGTCAACGAGATTCTGGATGCTTCAGAACATGCCGATCTGGTGGTGATCGGTCGCTATGGACAGGGTGCGGCCTGGGCCGGACCGAACTTCGGCTCGGTGTTCGAGGCTGTGGTGCGTCATGCCAAAGCGCCGGTGCTGGCCGCACAGGCTGAGGTGCGTTCGCTTCTCAAGATTTTGGTGGCTTATGATGGCAGCCCTCGGGCCATGGAAGCGCTTCGAATCGGCGCCAACTTCGCAAAATCCCATGATCGGGAATTGGTGGTGCTGGTGGTCAATGAGGGGCATCCCGAGATGCAGGATGTCTTTGCCAGACTCAAGGACTGGCTGGCCCGACACGATGTGGCCGCCAAAACGCTGTTCGAGGAGGGCTCGCCGGCCGAGACCATTTTACGGGTGGAACGCGAGGAAGCGTGCTCGCTGATCGTGATGGGAGCCTATGGTCACAGCCGCTTCCTGCAGATATTCTTTGGCAGCACCGTCGATGAGGTGGTGCATCAAGCCATCACCCCGGTCCTGGTTTGTCATTAGATTTTATCACGGATGATGCGCTGCCTCGTCCGCGAAGCGGATTATTCTCCAGCGATGGCAGCAGATGGCAGTATCGAAGGGATGATAGGACGAAGCCAGACGTGCGGTAACCGTCTGGCTTCGTCCTATTTGAATCGGGGGCGTCCTGTGGGAAGCGTATCAAAAGGTTTTCCCGGCGGAAATCCACCAGGCAATGGGTAAGGAAGTGGTCAGACGAATCATGTGGAATGATGGGATATCACGTTGAGGCAGCGGTTAGTTCGTTTTATCCATAAGACGCTTTCCAAGTCAGATTATTTGTAACTACGAAGGTCTCATCACCACTTTTTGCCACGAAGACACGAAGGATAACGAAGGCACGAAGTGTTTTCTTTATTTTTCCCTTCGTGCCTTTTTGAGGTTTAAAGTCGGGTACGTTAGCAGTTACGATTGGCTGCACTGAAAAAACCTTCAACACAGAGGCACAGAGTGCACGGAGGAAGAAAAACGCGGGTTTGGAGGAGAAATTCTCTGTGAACTGCCACTATTTTCTCCGTGTCCTCCGTGTCTCCGTGGTGAAATGACCTTTTTTCAGTCGAGTTACGATTATTTTTACAATTTGGTGCTGAAATTGTCCATCTATCGCTACAATCGTCTCAGACTGGCAGTTATCAGTCAGAACTGAACCACTACCCAGACTTTTTGTGTTTGACGCATCTCAAGCCAGGCCCGCAGCCAGCAGGCCCGCCCACACCAGCAAGCCGCCGCCGAACACCCACAGGATATCCAGCTTGAAGAAGCGCACGGCCACGAACGCAGCCGCAGCCAGGGCCAGCGGCGCCGGGCCGGTAATGCCCACGCTCCCCAGTTGCAGCGTGACCACGGCCAGCAGGCCCACGAATCCGGCCAACACGCCCGCCAGCGCCCCTTTCACCGCTCCAATGTGTCGCACATAGCCATAGATTTCGGAGAAGAGCAAGGTCCAGATAAACGAGGGAGCGAACATGGCGAAGCTGGCCAGTATCGCCCCCCACGCGCCCCCCACCTTGTAGCCGATGAAGCCGGCGATGTTCAGAAACGGACCCGGCGTGATCTGGCTGAGGGCGATGCCATCCGCAAACTGACGCATGCCGATCCAGTGGCTGGCGTCCACTGCTTCGGCCTGAACCAGAGGCAGAATCGTCATGCCGTTGCCAAAAGCAATGGTTCCGATTTTGAAAAAGGCCCGCATCATCCGTCCCACCTCGCCATCGATGGCCAAGCTGAAAGCCACCACGGCCAACACCGCAGCCATAGCTATGCCAATGCCCGCCCATCCCCGCCATCCCGCTGGCGCCGGTGCGGCCGGGACAGACATTTTTCGGCGCCCGGCATCGTGCTGCGCCCGGGCCTGCGGACGCAAGAACAGCGCCCCCGCGGCCAGCGCCGCCAGCACAATCCACACGGCATTAATCTTGAAACTGAGGGCGATGAATGCAGCCAGGGCGATGAGAGCATGGATGCGTCCCTTCAGCGCCCGCCGCCCGAAGTCCAGGGTGACATGGAAGACCACGCCCACCACCAGCGCCTCCAGCCCCACGAACAAGGGCTTGATCCAGGGCAGGCTGCCCGCCGCAAAATAGGCCGCGGCCAGCCCGATGATGAGGATGATGGAAGGCGTGACGAATCCCAACGTGGCCATCAGCGCACCGGGCACGCCTCGCAGCCGGTAACCCACGTAGGTGGTGAAATTGACCATAATCGGGCCGGGGTAGAGCTGTACCATGGCCAGGCCATCGTTCATCTCCTCCTCGGTCAGCCAGTGATTGCCCAGCACGGCTTTTTTGAGCTTTTGCAGGATCGCCATGCCGAACGCGGTCAGGCCGATGATGAAGTAAGTCCACAGAATGGTGAGCAAACTGACCTGAGGAGGGGGTGATGTGGGGGCGGCGGCGGGCGTGGACTGATCTATCATCTTTTCAACACCGCCTGAAAACGATCCACGGCATCTTCGCCC
>WGCR01000012.1 GCA_015493675.1 Anaerolineae bacterium | reverse complement strand
TTTCCACGGCATGATGACCATCCCGCCTTATGACCCTGATCCGGAGACCGCCCGTCCTTACTTTGTCGCCCTGCGCAAGTTGCGAGACGCACTGACTGTTGAATTTCCCGAGGCCGACTGGTCGCAACTGAGCATGGGCATGAGCCACGATTTCGAGGTCGCCATCGCCGAAGGCGCCACCATCGTGCGGGTGGGCACAGCCATCTTCGGACCGCGTGACTACAAGTAAGCCGTAATCATTTTATCACCTATCTTTTTCTCTTTTCGTTCTCACCTCAATAAGACATCTCATCATGTTCGAAAACAACACAATCGGTTTTATCGGCGCCGGCAATATGGCCGAAGCCATGATCAAAGGCATCCTGCGACAGGAACTCGTCCCTTCGGAAAGCATTTTCGCTGCAGATCCCCGCAAAGATCGGCTGGGTTATCTTGTCGGCAAATACAATATCCGCACCAGCACCGACAATCGCAAAGTAGCGCAAACAGCCGACCTGTTGGTGTTGAGCATCAAGCCTCAGGTGTTGCCCAAGGTCATGAAGGGCATCAATTTAGATGTGCGGGCCGATGCCCTGGTGTTGAGCATTATTGCAGGCGCCCGCATCAGCGTCATCGTCGAGGGTCTGCGCCATGCATCGGTGGTGCGGGCCATGCCCAATACGCCGGGCCAGTTTGGCCAGGGGATGACCGTGTGGACCACCACGCCTCATGTGAGTGAGAAGCAGCGCCAGCAGGCCCAGCAGATTTTGCAGGCCCTGGGAAAAGAAATCTGGATGGATGACGAGGGCTATCTGGATATGGCGACGGCGCTCAGCGGCACGGGCCCGGCTTACGTCTTCCTCTTCATCGAAGCCCTTATCGACGCTGGCGTGCACATGGGCTTTTCCCGCCACATCGCCGAAGAAATGGTCATCCAAACCATCAAGGGATCGGTGACGGTCGTGGAAGAATTGGGCCGGCATCCCGCCACCCTGCGCAATATGGTCACCTCGCCCGGCGGCACCTCGGCTGCCGCGCTGTATGAATTGGAGAAAGGGGGCTTTCGCACCATTCTCTCCAAGGCTGTATTTGCCGCCTATCGCCGCTCCGCCGAGCTGGGCGACGCTTCAGAAGAAAACGTGAAAAAGTAGGACGCCATTCTGGCCTTCCACACTGTAATCTCTTGTCTTTACCATGTACTATCTTGCCAGTTTTATCAACATCCTGTTTACAGCGCTCAATTTTGCCATTTTAATTCGGGTGCTCATCAGTTGGATTCGGGTTGATCCCCGCAATCCTCTGATTCAGTTCTTATTTGCCATTACCGAACCCATCCTGGCCCCCTTCCGCAGGATCATTCCGCCCGCTTCGGGCCTGGATTTCTCTCCCATCGTTGCTTTTTTTGTTCTGGAATTACTGCGTCGCCTGATTCTGGGCTTTTTGCTGTAACCTAACCCGGACAAGCCGGAACCAAAAAAACTGATCTCACGCAAAGTCGCCAAGGCGCAAAGCTTTTCTTTGCATCTTTGAAACTATACACCGACCCTTTCATAACGAGGCAAAAACCACAAAGACACGAAGGGAGATTTATACATTTTTTCTTCGTGTTCTTAGCGCCTTTGCACCCTTTGTGGTTTTTTAACCGGGATATGTTAGCAGTTACCTTCGTTCGCACGTAAAGCCGCCCGGACGCCAGGGTTGGAAGGGACGAAATTGCCGACCTTCCGGAGATGCAAAAGATCCATAAAAAACGCCCGCACACTCGCGGGCGTCATCACTTTCGGTGCAGCGGGAAAATCAGCGGGGAATACTGAAAACCCGGCCCGGATTGCCGATGAGCGAAATATCCGGCGCATCGAATTCTTTTTGCGGTCCGTTCTCAAGATAGACGGTGACTTTGCCCAGGAGAACATTCAGATACCTGACAGTTCCCGGACCGTCAGGCGTCATCACCTTTTGTCCGACTTTGGGGAGGTGTTTGCGGGCCTGGGTGTACATATCATTCTCGTAAGCCAAACTGCACATCAAACGGCCACAAACGCCCGAAATGTCGGACGAGCTCAGAGGGATATTCTGATTTTTGGCCATGCGGATGGAAACGGAATGGAATTCCCGCAGGAATGAGGAACAACAGAGCGTTCTGCCGCATCGCCCGACGCCTCCGATGAATTTGGACTGATCCCTTACGCCGATCTGACGCATCTCGATACGCGTGCTGTAGTGGCGGGCCAAATCCCGCACCAATGTCCGGAAATCGACGCGGTGCTCGGCTACAAACTCCACGGTCAGGCGCTCGCCATTATAGCTGTAAATGCAGCGCACGACTTTCATATCCAGACCATGCTCATTGGCCTTTTGCTGACAGAAGCTCTCTGCGGCCTGGGCCTGTTTTTCCCAGTAAAGCTTCTGATCCCGATCATATTTGCTGGCCCGGCGCAGCACTCGTTTGAGGGCGCCTTCCAATTCGTTCTCATCCACCTCTCTGGCTGGAACAACCACCTGCGCCAGTTCTTTGCCGCGGGCAGTCTCTACAATCACCCATTCTCCGGGGAGGAGGTCTGTATAGGGGCCGGGATCGAAATAATATAGTTTGGTAACAGGTTGGAATTGAATACTGACAACCTGGGGCATGGGCATTTCCTCGTTTGGGGCCGCTGGGGCCTGATGATAATCGCCACCTATTCTATCCACCAATGGGCGCTTTTAGCAACAATGCTTCCAACGCTAATTGTCGATTGACGTTTCTTCGCAGATAGCCAGATGTCGCCATCATTGCTTCTATGAAACGCCGCACCTGACTTTGGGGAATGCGTTCAGCCAGTTGTCCCAGCTCGGAAAGATGATCCTGATTGATGACAAGGGGCGCATTGTGATTCTGAACCATGAGCACATCGCGCCACCACAACAGCCACTCCTGCAAGGTGGTTTCGAGATGCCCTTCTTTCTCCATGGCCTGGGCTATTGCCATGCGTTCGGCGGTGGAAGCATCCAGAATAGTCAACATCTTGGTAATACGTTCATTGTAAGTCTGCCAGGCGTCAGAATCATTTGCCAGCGCCAATGCTGTTCCCAGCCGACCATTGCTAAGCCGGGCCAGACGCAATGCGTCCTGCTCCGAAAGCCCTGCTCGTTCCTGCAAAGCAGTGATAATGACTTTTTCGGGCAGAGGACGCAACCGCAAAAGCTGACAACGGGAGATGATGGTGTCCAGCAGGCCCGAAGGCTGGTGGCTGACCAGGATGATACGCGTCGTAGCGCTGGGTTCCTCTAACGTTTTCAGCAAGGCATTGGCGGCATTCACGTTCGCCCGCTCAAAAGATGTGATGATGAAGACCTTGAAGCGACTCTCGATAGGCGATCGCGAGGCCTCGCGCACCACTTCGCGAATTTGCTCGATGACAAGCTGATTTCCGGTCGGGGCGAAAAACCGATGATCCGGGTGCATACCCTCCGCCGCCAACCGGCAGGAGCGGCAGCGCCCGCAAGCGCCCAGGCCCATTTCGCCCTCGGGATTTTCGCAAGTCAACGCCTGGGCGAAGGCCCGAGCCAACGTGGTCTTGCCGATATGTTCGGGCCCCAGAAACAGATAAGCATGGCGGGTGGCATGGCGCTGCCGGGCCAATCGCAACATCTGCTGCGCCCATTCGTGACCATAAACCTGAATACGATAATCGTTTGACATCATGGATTGCGTCAGGCAACTGCCTTGCGATAGGTTTCCAGCGTCGACCGGGCTGCTTTCTCCCAGGAAAACGTTTTGGCGCGCGCCACACCTTTTTGCCCCAGGTCATCTTGCAGGCGTTCATCATCAATGATGCGATGCAGCGCCACGGCCCAGGCCTCGACGTCCTTCGGAGGAACCAGGATCGCGGCGTCACCGACGACCTCGGGCAAACTACCGGCATCGGAGCAAACAACAGGCGTGGCGCAGGCCATCGCCTCCAAAGGAGGCAGACCAAAGCCCTCATAGTGAGCGGGATGAGCCAGAACAGTCGCCAGATTATACAGTGCCAGAATGTGTTCATCCGCTGTTTTGCCCAGAAAATAAACATCTCTCTTCAATCCCAACTCTTCGACAATTTCATGCACGTCATCCGATAACCAGCCAGGCGCCCCAGCCAACACCAATGGTAAATCGTGGTGATAGTGATCCTTGAGAATGCGATAGGCATGGATCAATGTCGTCAGGTTTTTCCTGGGTTCAATCGTGCCGACAAAAAGAATGAACTGGTCTGGGAGATGAATGTCCGCAGATTGCAGGCTCTGCTGCGCCCGCTCTCGGGAGATGGGCCGGTAGAAAGGCGCGGCGGCCTCATAAATCACATCGATCTTGCCCTCCGGCGCGCCCAGGAGCCTGATGATATCATTCTTGGTAGATTGGCTGACGGCAATAATACGATTGGCGCGCTTAACCGCAACCTCGACCTGTCCATAATAACGGGCGCTGTCGGCTGTAACGAATTTCGGATACAATAAAAACGCCAAATCATGAATCGTGATAACAGAAGGAACCCTGTTATGGAGAGGCGGAATGAAATCGGGGCTGTGAATCAAATCGAGATTCAGCAAAGCCGTTTCAAAACTCAACGGCCACTGCTCAAACCTGTGATGAGAGGGCGTGAATAGGGTCGCGCGACTGAAGCGCGGTGATTTTATCAACAGCTCAACCTGTCGTCGATGCTGGAGCAGAAGATAGTCATTCTCCTCATCGATTTTTGACAACGCGGTCAAGAGCTGGATAGTGTATGAGCCAATTCCAGCCGTGCGATGATAGAACACTCGAACATCTACGCCAATACGCATAATCTCTCTCAAACAAAGTAGCGGAACAGATACAACGAGGCGATTACGATTGCAAAGAATGTGGTGATCGCGCCATATTTCAAAAATCTCATGAAGGTGATCTTGTGCCCGCTGCGTTCGGCAAAGCTGGCGACGACCACATTGGCCGAGGCCCCAATGAGCGTCAGATTGCCGCCCAGGTCTGCACCGATAGCCAATGCCCACCACAAAGGCCAGATATTCATCCCGTCCTCGCCCAGCTTCTGGATGATGGGGATAACCGTGGCGGTGTAGGGAATATTGTCCACCAGGCCGCTGAGAGCAGCCGATCCCCACAAAAGCGCCAGCGAGGTGACCAGGGCATTGCCCCTGGTGGCTTCGAACAGCCAAGTGGCGATGACATCAATGACGCCCACATGCACCAGCGACTCCACCAGCACGAACAGCCCTACGAAAAACATCAGCGTGGCCCATTCGACATGATGGAAAACCTTATGCGCATCTTGTCCGCTCCATAGCATCAGCACCGCAGCTCCGGCCAGAGCAATGGTGGCGGTTTCCAGATGCAGAAAACCGTGCAAAGTGAAGCCGATCAGCACCAGCGTCAGCACAATAAGAGCCTTGCGCAGCAGCACCCTGTCCGTAATCAGCGTCGAGGCGTCGATATACTCAGGGGAGACCGAAGCCGAGTCCGCCTTTTTCAGCTCCTTGCGAAAAAGCAGGGGCAGCCCCAAAACAAATAATATGAGGACGACGAAAATGTACGGCCCCATATTCAGCAGAAAAGTGAGGAAGTCAATGCCCCCGGCGCTGCCGATGAGGATATTAGGGGGGTCGCCGATGAGTGTGGAGGCGCCGCCGATATTCGAGGCCAGCACTTCGGCGATGAGGAAGGGGATGGGGCTGATGCCCAGACTGGCTGTGGCCACCAGGGTCACAGGGGCCAGAAGCACCACCACGGTCACATTATCCAACAACGCGGAGGTGACAGCAGTCACAATCACCAGAATCTGCATAATGCGCGTAGGGTTCCCCTTGCCCAACTGGATGGCCTTCGTCCCCAACCATTGAAAAACGCCCGTGTCGCTCATGATGTTGGCGATAACCATCATGCCGGTCAGCAACATCAGCACGTTCAGGTCGATGGCCTGAAAAGCCTCCTCCTGCGTGTAGGACTTGATCAGCATGATGGTGGCCATGCCGCCCAAAAGAGCGATGGCAGCTCGATCCACCTTCTCTGAGATAATGGCCGCATAGACGAGCACAAAGATGCCAACAGCCAGCAGGATGTCATTCATAGTTTAGCGGCTCGTTTCCAGAATGAGTTCCAGGAGTTCGAGCATTCCCACGAACCCAATCACATGATTGTTATCGTCCACAATGGGCAAGCCAGAGAGATTATTCATGTGCATGAGTCGAAAGGCCTGCCCCACGGTGTCCGAGGCGAGCACCGACACAGGATCGATCATCAGGTCGGAGATGTTATGTACGTTGGACATCTCTCCAAAATCGAGACTGCGATCCATATCTGTCGTCACATCGCCGTAGAAAACCTCTGGCATGATGCCGAAAAAGATATGGTCGGCCAACTGACGCAGGGTGACTAGCCCCAGCAGGTGGCCTGTTCTGCTGACGACTGCCGCGACATGGGCCGATGGGCTCTTACTCATAGCCCCGACAGTTTCCATCAGCGTGGCCCCGGAATTGACGATGACAGGATCGATCTTGAGTAATTTCGCGGCTTCGCTGACAGGCATATCACGAAGAACCTTATCCGAGAGATCCAGAGCAGGCAGCGTTTCGGATTCTTCCGATCGTGGGCGTTTATTGATGCCAAGGACCCGGGTGACAGGCATCGTAAACAGAATACCACTATTGGGGCGCCCGAAGCCTCCCACCGCCTGCTCTGCCGCGGCAATGGCCGCATCCATCAATGCGACATCAACAACAGCCAGGATGGTGCGACGCTTGAGTTCAGATACCCCAAACATCTTTGCCAGGCCCGAAAGCCCTATCTCCTGCAGCCAGTTACTGGCGCGATACCCCCCGACACTGGTCAACAAAGTGGCCCCGGTGACGCCCGCCTTTTGCAGCGCCTCCAACAGGTGGGGCAACCGCTCTAAATCATCCAGGATGATGACCAACAGTTCGTGCTGGGATGAATTGCTCATAATGATTCCGGAAGTTTACTCAGACGGTTGAAATAGTTCGGCTATATTGTGAAATTCGGCGGTTACTTTTACAATTCAGAGACAAGATTGAGGTCTTTGATGATTCGCCAAATTTTACAACAAGTTATTCGCAAGCTAAAAAGCGATCCTCATTATACCATTGATCCTGCTGTTCCTACGACCGCGCTGATAACGGTATTGAAGGAAAGAGGATTTGCGTATCTACGCGGGATGTTCCGAAAACCCTTCCTTGCCGATAGCCAGGGCGCTTTTTTCGCCGGAAGAAGAGTGCAGATTCTGAATTCCAGATTGCTGCACCTCGGCAGCAGCGTCACCCTGGAAGATGACGTCAAGATCGACGCCTTGAGCAGGCATGGCGCGCATATCGGCAATAATGTCTCTATCGGGCGTTTTTCGGTAATCGAATGCACCGGGGTGTTGCGACATCTGGGAGAAGGATTTTGGATTGGCGACAATTCCAATCTCGGGGATTATAATTTTGTAGGCGCGGCAGGCGGCGTGCGCATTGGAAGCCATGTGCTCATTGGCCAAAGCGTACGGTTTCATTCCGAAAATCATGTTTTCGACCGCACAGACCAGCTCATTCAGGAGCAGGGCGTGACCAATGAAGGAATCGTGGTGGAAGATGATGTGTGGTTGGGATCAGGCGTCGTCGTGTTGGATGGCGTCACCATCGGGCGAGGCGCGGTGGTGGCGGCCGGCAGCGTCGTAACAAAAGATGTTCCGCCGTACGCTGTGGTGGGCGGCGCTCCCGCCAGAATCCTGAAATTCAGGGAGGCGGGGTGATGCAGGCTGTTTTTCCGGAAGATCGGCGCTGGTGGTGGGCGGTTTTGGCAGCGGGGATCATCGCCGGTTTGTTAGCGCTATCGGCGCAGGGGAGCATCTTGTTTTTGATGGCGACACTGGCGGCGCTGCTGTTGCTGATTGTCCTGATACTGGGCTGGCCGTTCAGCGGCGTTGTCCTGCTTATCGTTTCGGCGCTGCTCACCCGATTTCGTTTCGATCTTGGCCCAATCACTGTGCGCCCCGAGCATATAGCCGCCGTGACTGTGGCCATCATGGGATTTGGTCAGCTTGCGATAGAGCGGCGGCCGCTGCGAATGCCTGCTGCGGCCTGGTTTGCTTTGCTCTGGTGGGGGATCAACCTGTTTTCGGGCCTGGCGTTTGATCCGAATCCACGCATGGGATTGCAAAATGCCCTGCGCATCTTTCTGTTGGCGCTGACCTTCATCCTGTTAGTGAATCTGATCCCCGATCGTACATGGTGGCGACGGGCTGTGGCGGTCTTCCTGGCGGCAGGCGCGCTGGAAGCCGCTTTCGGCATTTTTGCCCGCGGCGTCTATCCCTTTGGCGTCAATCTCGGCGTTCAGGTCTCCTGGAATTTCACAGAACCCATCCCGTACGGCACCTTCGAGGAGGGGAATCTGTTCGGCAGTCACGCGGCTTCCTGGGCGATCATCCTGCTGATGGTGATTTTTGCCGCCGAGCGGGTTCATGATTCACGCAAACGGCAATTGCTGCGCATGGCGGGGTTGGGGATTGTGCTGGCGGCGCTGCTGCTCAGCCTCTCCCGCGCCGCCTGGATTATGTTTCTGGCGGGGGCAATGCTCGTCGTCATCTTTGAATATCGGAATGCCTGGGCGCAGGCCAATCGCTTTGTGCTGGCCCTGGTGGCGGCGCCGCTGCTGGCGTTCGGACTGCTTTCGATAGCGCCATACCTTCCCGCATCACTGCCATTCGTCAATCGTTTGCAATCTTTTCTCAACCTGGGCTTTGACGCCACCTTTTCCGCCCGCCTCAGCGATTGGTCCATGGCGCTGCAAGATTGGTTGCAGCATCCCCTGACGGGCTGGGGGCCGGGATCATTTTTCGCTCTTCACGGTATGCTGCGGGCGCATCCCGCCTGGATCAGCAATCTTTCGGTGCGTTTGTTGCAGGAGACAGGCATCTTTGGCGTCATCGCCTTTGGCGGTTTTGTGGCGACGCTGCTTTTGCCTGCCATCAAAACCGTCCGGGGAGAGATCGATCTGCTGGACCGGGGGATATTGTTGGGAATGATCATCAGCTATGCTGTCCTGCTGGGGTTGGCTTATCAGTCCACTGATGGCATCTGGCTGACGGCTAGCTGGGTTCACGCCGGACTGATTGCCACCGGGACGAGGGTGCTATCGCAGACATCATGAAGCCCGCCACGATTCTTTATCCCCACAGTTCAGATGAGCTTTATGGGTCCGATATGGTGCTTTTGCACCTGGTGAAGCGTCTGAATCGGGCTGTTTTCAGGCCCTATGTGCTGCTGCCAACAGATCTGCCCTATGAAGGAAAGTTGAGCCGTTCGCTTTCACAGGCGGGCGTGGCGCATGAATCGCTGGCGATGCCTGTCCTGCGGCGTCGCTATTTCTCTCTGCGGGGCGGCCCCCGCTTTGCCAACGCCTTGATCCGGGGCGCGAATAACGTGATGGCCGTCGCCCGCAGAGAAAATGTGGCGTTGATTCATAGCAATACCAGCGCTGTGTGGGGCGGCGCGCTGGCGGCCTCGCGTTTGCATCTCCCCCACATCTGGCATGTGCACGAGCTGATCACTGAGCCCGCCCTGGTGCGACGCCTGATTGCATGGATGATCAATCGCTACAGCACCCGCGTCGTGGCGATCAGTGAGGCGGTGGCAGCGCATCTTTTGGCCGATTCGCCCGCGTTGGCCGGGCGCATATCAGTGATTTACGACGCTGTGGACGCAGAGCGTTTTTCACCATCTGTGGATGGAGCCGCCCTGCGATCGGCCTGGGGCGCGGTCTCGCATGATGTGCTGGTGGGCGTAGTGGGACGCATTTCGGCCTGGAAAGGACAGGCTTTCTTTCTGAAGGCCTTTGCCCGTGCACTGCGGAGCCAGCCGACGTTGAAGGCTGTGATTGTGGGCGATGTGGCGCCGGGCGAGACCTGGCGAAAAGAAGAGCTGCGCTCGCTGGCGGCAGAGCTGGGCGTCGCTCAGCGCATCGTCTGGGCGGGTTATCATGACAATGCGCCGGCAGTGATGGCTGCGCTGGATATCCTGGCTCTGCCCTCCATCCGGCCGGAGCCCTTTGGCATGGTGGTCATCGAAGCGATGGCCAGCGGCAAGCCGGTCATCGCCACAGCTCACGGCGGGCCGCTGGAATCGGTGGTGGATGGCGAAACGGGCCTGCTGGTTTCGCCCGCTGATCCTGAGGAAATGGCGGCGGCGTTGGTCCGCTTGTCAGATGATCGCAGGCTTCGGGCGGAGATGGGCGCGAACGGACGGCGGCGGGCCGTGGATGTTTTCGGCTTTCGGCAACATGTGCAGGCCTTTCAGGATTTGTATCACGATTTGCTGGAGGGAGGCTGATGTCCGGGCGCTTCTGGATGATCGCGTTCCTGTTGGCGGCGGTTTTGTTCGCTGGCTGCCAGTCGCCACAGCCCCCTTCGCCCGACTTCGCCGCGGCCATGGCCGATATTCCGGGCGTGCGGCTGGCGCTGGATGCGGATTGTCCCGACGATTTCCGGCCAGCGGGCGTGGGGGACGTGTATCAGGCGCATTGGGATGGCGCGGATATCTGGCTGTGCGCTACGGATGAGACACTGCACACGGCGGATAATGGCGCTGATTTCATGCCCTGGATGCAATCAGCCCGGGCGCTGCATTTTCATGCGAAAGACAATGACATCTGGTTTGTGTCCGCCCAGGCAGGTGACAAAACCATTTCGTATCAGCTTCAGGATAACACCATTGCCACGCGGGTGGTTCCGGGCGTGAATTTGCTGGATTTTGTCCTCAGCCACCAGCTCGAACCTTGGCTGGACGCCTCACAACTGGCGCAATTGTGGAAAGATCGCGGGGATAAACTGCGCTCGGAGCAGCATTTTCAGGAGGCCATCCAGGCATACAAAAACGCAGTAGCCTCGAATCCTGATTTCGCTGACGCCTATGTGGGCCTGGGCGCAGCCCAGTTGGGCCTGGGAGATAATGAGGGCGCGCTGGCTTCGCTTCTGCAGGCGGCGTCTCTGGCTCCCGAAAACTATTGGGCGCAGCGATTGTTGGGCAATGTCTACCTGAATCTTCGCCGCTATGAGCTGGCAGTCGCGCCGCTGACCCGGGCCTATGAACTCAATCCTGACGAGCCTCAGGTGTTGATCGGCGTCGCCCTGGCGCTGGGACGCAGCGGACATCGCGAACAGGCGTTGCAAGTGCTGGATCGGGCTGCCTCGCTTCTCTCTGATCCCCGGCAGATGAAGTACATTCGAGCGTTACAAGAAGAATTTTCCGGGCATACGGATTGACATCTGAGGAAAAATCGGTGATCATTGCCCCATGCAGAAGCCATTGAAGATAGCACTGATGGGGACGCGCGGCGTTCCGGCTTCCTATTCAGGGTTCGAGACTTGCGTTGAGCAGTTAGGATCCCGGCTGGCTGCGCGCGGGCATGAGGTGACGGTGTACGCCCGCAAACACCATATCAGCTACGAC
>WGCR01000011.1 GCA_015493675.1 Anaerolineae bacterium | reverse complement strand
TTCCAGCGGTTTCCATTCGTATGCTGATAGGAGAACCTGTTTTTGCGTCCCCCTGCAACCACGTTCAATGAACGGGCTCATGAAGCCTTGCAAGACAAAAATATGCAGGTGGCCCTGGAGCGGGCCATGCACCACTTTGTGGATGGCCGCCAGGGCGCTTTCGCCAGATTGCCCCACGGCGAGGCCTTGCGCGATCAGGGTCGCATCATCCGAGCCAACGCCATCGCCCGGCTGGATGAGCATTTGCAGACCTTTGAACGCAACGCCCAGGCCAACGGCAGCATCGTGCACTGGGCCCGTGATGACGCGGAAGCCCGGGAGATCGTACTGCGCATCGCCCGCGAAAATGGCGTGCAACGCATCATCAAGAGCAAATCCATGCTCAGCGAAGAGATCGCAATCAACCGCACACTGGAAAACGCGGGCATGAACGTGCTGGAAACCGATCTGGGCGAGTACATCGTGCAACTGGCCCACGATCATCCCAGCCATATCATTGCCCCGGTGGTGCATTGGCCGTTGGAGGGTGTGCAGAAGCTCTTTCACAAACATCTGGGCACCCCCCCAAACGCCAGCATCACCGATTTGACAGCGGCGGCCCGCAAGGCCCTGCGCGACGGCTTCCTGCAGGCCGATATGGGCATCAGCGGCGCCAATTTTGCGGTGGCCGAAACCGGCAGCGTGGTCATCGTCACCAACGAGGGCAATGGACGCTTTGTCACCACCACGCCCAAAATCCACGTGGCCCTGGTGGGCATCGAGCGCATGGCGCCCACCCTGCGCGAGCTGGGAACCCTGCTGCAACTACTGGCCCGCTCCGCCACCGGCCAGCCCCTTAGCGTCTACACATCCATCGTCACAGGCCCCCGCCGCGCGCAGGATGAAGATGGCCCGGAGCAGGTGCACATCGTGCTCATCGACAATGGGCGCACCAACGCCCTGGCGGGAGAGCTGGCCGAAAGCCTTTACTGTATCCGCTGCGGCGCCTGTCTCAACGTTTGTCCGGTGTATCGGCGGCTGGGCGGCCATGCCTACGATTCGGTCTACCCTGGCCCCATCGGCATCGTCATTACCCCCGCCCTGGATGGACTTTTTCCGTGGCATGAATTGCCTCAAGCCTCCACCCTGTGCGGCGCCTGCACCGAAGCCTGTCCGGTGCGCATCGATATTCCTCGCATGCTGCTAAAGCTGCGAGCCGACAGCGTGGATGCGGGCCTGGCTCCCAAATGGCTGCACGAGGGGCTCAAAATATACGCCAAAGCGGCCCGAAATCCGTTGCTGTTCAATGCCGGACGCAAGATGGCGGCCAAAGCCCAGCGTCTGGCTCCCCGCAGCGAGGAGGGCTGGATTAAAAAGATGCCGCCGCCCCTTTCCGCCTGGACCGACACCCGGGCCTTTCCGCCCCTGGCCAAAGAAAGTTTCACCGAGCGCTGGAAGAAGAAAAGAGCAAAAAAACAAATGAGTAATGATTAAAGTGAAAACCACGCTGATTCCACCTTTGATCATTGGTCATTAATCATTGATCATCCACTACTTATCCATGAAACCATCCACCATCGCCCAAAACCTGCAACGCGTGCACGAACGCATCGCCGCTGCGGCGCTGCGCTCAGGACGCCGCCCTGAAGACATCACCCTGGTGGCGGTCAGCAAGACGCATCCCTGGACTTATGTGGCCGCTGCTATCGCCGCGGGGCAGCGGGATTTTGGCGAAAATCGGCCCGAAGAAGCTCACGCCAAATTCATCGAAAACACCGATGCCGCGGGCGCATCCTTTCGGTTGCATCTCATTGGCCCTATTCAGAGCCGCAAGGCAAAAATCGCAATGGCGTGTCGGCCCGCGCTCATCCACAGCATCGATCGGATGAAAATCGCGCGCAAGCTGGATACGCTGGCCGGGGAGCAAGACGTCATGCTGGATGTGCTGCTGGAGGTGAACGTGTCGGGCGAGGCCAGCAAGCACGGCTGGGCGCCCGATGCCCTGCGTCAGCAATTGCCGGAGCTTCTGGCGCTGCCTCGCCTTCGTTTCCACGGC
>WGCR01000010.1 GCA_015493675.1 Anaerolineae bacterium | reverse complement strand
ATGCTGGCCCGATTGTTGAAAATCGCAGATCCTGCCACCATGATGTTGGCCCCGGCCGCCGCCACCTCGGCCACATTGTCAGGTTTGATCCCGCCATCCACTTCGATGTCTACATGGTGCAGGCCGCGGGCGTCCAGCATCTCCCGCAAACGCGTGATCTTGTCGCTACTTGCGGGGATATAGCTTTGTCCGCCAAAGCCGGGATTCACCGACATAATCAGCACCTGCGCCACGTCGGGCAAGATCTCTTCCAGCATGACCAATGGCGTGGCCGGGTTCAGAGTGACGCCCGGACGCACGCCCAGTTCTCGAATTTGCTGCACGGTGCGGTGCAGATGCGGACAGGTCTCAACATGCACGGTGAGGATATCGGCGCCGGCCCCGGCAAAGGCGGGCAGCATATTCTCCGGCTTCTCGATCATTAAGTGCACATCCAGCAATACGCCCGTTTCATCAGCGATGGGGCGCAAGGCCTTGACAATGGGCGGGCCAATGGTGATGTTGGGGACGAAATGACCGTCCATGACATCGACATGGATGTATTCGGCCCCGGCAGCCGCGGCCGCGCGCACCTGCTCGCCCAAGCGGGAAAAATCAGCAGAGAGGATGGAGGGAGCCAGTTTGACGGGGCGTGTTGTCATGACAAGTCAGCGCAGGAATCAATGAACAGTAATCGGATGTGGTAGGGGAGCAGTCGTTGCGAACGATTATACGGATGATGGACGGCGGACGATGGACGATAAAGGCCTGTAAGCGCCATCGTCTGTGGTCTATTTGTTCAGCAATGACAGGGCCTTGGCCACAACGTTTTCGACGGTGAAGCCGAATTCTTTGAACACCACCTTGCCTGGAGCGGAAGCGCCGTAATGATCCAGGCCGATGACCGCGCCATCGGCGCCCACATAGCGACCCCAGGCCAGGGGAGAACCGGCCTCGATGGCGAGTTTGGGCGCGCCCGCGGGCAGCACCGAGGCCCGATAGGCTGCGTCCTGTGCATCAAACAGCTCCCAACTGGGCATGGAAACCACGCGGGCGGCTACGCCTTTTTTCAGTAACGCGTCCACTGCATCCAAGGCCAGCGCCACTTCCGAGCCGGTGGCGATGAGGATCACGTCCGGAGCGCCGCTAAGGGGATCGGCCAGAACATAAGCGCCCCGGGCCAACTGATTCTCTCTGGGCGTCGCCTGGGGCAGGCCCTGCCGGGTCAGGATCAGAGCGGTGGGGCCGCTGCGTTCCAACGCCACCTTCCAGGCCTGCGAAGTTTCGTTGCCATCGGCAGGACGGATGGTGACCAGGTTGGGAACGGCTCGCAAGGAAGTCAGATGTTCGATGGGCTGATGAGTGGGGCCATCCTCTCCCACGCCAATGCTATCATGCGTGAAAACATAGATCACGGGAACATTCATCAAGGCTGCAACGCGAATAGCGCCGCGCATGTAGTCGGAGAAGACCAGGAATGTGCCGCCATAGGGACGAATATAATGGACGGCCAGACCGTTCATAATGGCGCCCATGCCGTGCTCGCGGATGCCGTAATGGATGTAGTTGCCGCCATAATTCCCCCGTTCGATGTCCTGCTCGTTGGGGGGATTGGTCTTGTTGCTGCCCGAAAGATCTGCCGAACCGCCCACCAGCATGGGCAATTCCGGCATCAGAGCGGCGATGACTTTGCCCGAGGTCGCGCGGGTGGCCAGAGGCTTCTCGCCGCTGAAATCGGGCAGATGCTGCTCCCAACCAGCGGGCAGTTCGCCGCTGATCAGCAAATCCCACTCGGCAGCCAGGTCGGGATAATGCTGCCGATACCCGGCCATCATTTCCTCCCAAGCGGCATGAGCCTCGGCGCCAGCCAGCCTGGCTGCAGCCACGCGTCCGGGGACTTCTTCGGGGATGTAGAAATCCTCGTCCGGCGGGAAGCCGAAAAATTCCTTGGTGGCGCGCACGCCATCGGGCCCCAGCGGCGAGCCATG
Organism: Anaerolineae bacterium; assembly: GCA_015493675.1. GTDB lineage: Bacteria > Chloroflexota > Anaerolineae > J102 > J102 > M2005. Next base: position 1,752 of record WGCR01000010.1, on the reverse strand, counting down.
CACTTTGGCGGTATCCTGCATAGGGCTGCCATAGCCGATATGCGTGCGGCAGGCGATGATGGAGGGGCGATCTGTTTCGGTCTGGGCGTCGCGGATGGCGGCGTCCACCGCGGCCATGTCGTGACCGTTCACCCGGGCCACATGCCAGCCGTAGGCTGAAAACCGTTGCAGCACATCCTCACTGAAGCTCAAATCGGTGGAGCCGTCGATGGAGATGTGATTGTCGTCATAAAGGACGATGAGCTTGCCCAGGCCCCAATGCCCGGCCAATGACGCGGCCTCGGACGAAACGCCTTCCATCAAATCTCCATCCGAAGCAACCACATAGGTGATGTGATCGACCACGGGGAAGTCGGGTTTGTTGAAACGGGCGGCCATCCAGCGCTCGGCCAGGGCCATGCCCACGGCGCTGCTGACACCCTGTCCCAGCGGGCCGGTGGTCAACTCGATGCCCCGCTCCGGATCATATTCAGGATGCCCGGCAGTGACATAGCCCCATTGCCGAAAATGCTTCAGTTCATCCAGCGAGATGGGATAGCCGAACAGGTGCAGCAGCGAGTAAAGCAGGGCCGAGCCATGCCCGGCGGAGAGGACGAAGCGATCGCGATCGGGCCAGGTGGGTTGCGAGGGATCATGTTTCAGAAAGCGGGTCCATAAAACGCTTACCAAATCGGCCACGCCCAGAGGCAGGCCGGGATGGCCGGAATTGGCGGCCTGGACGGCATCCACCGCCAATAATCGCAGTGTATTGGCCAGTAAATGATCGGTTTTATCGTAATCGGATGGCAAGGTTGTCATGGCGTTGGCTCCAGGAATGCAATGAAATGGAAAAGCCCGCAAGAAGGGGCGTTGGGGCGGAAAAAAGCGGCGTATCAATAAGACGCCTTGAGCGCCTGAAAGTTTACCCGATGAGACAAGATTCAGCCTTCATTAGCATCAATGGGCGCTCAAGCCTCATTTTAACGTAAGGGATGGCACTTTTCAAAGACTTTGCAGCAGGCTTGCTTTCTCAAGCAACACTGTGCTATGGTGCAAAAAACGCATTTTTTCCAGGCAACCATGAAACATTTTCGTATTCCTCTTGTCTCAGTCATTGGTGGAGCCGATTGCACGCCCGCAGAGGCGACGCTGGCCACAGAAGTTGGCCGGATACTGGCCCGACGCGGCTATGGCGTGGTCTGTGGCGGTCGCGGCGGCGTGATGGCCGCGGTTTGCAAAGGCGCTAACCAGATGGGAGGGGTCACGGTGGGTTTATTGCCGAGAGCGGACGACAGCGAAGCCAACGACTGGGTGCAGATAGCCATCCCCACGGGGTTGGGCGAGGCCCGCAATGCCCTGGTGGCCCGGGCCGGCGCCGGCGTCATCGCCATTGGCGGGGGCTATGGCACGCTTTCAGAGATAGCGCTGGCGCTGAAATGGGGGCAGCGTGTGGCGGGGCTGCACACCTGGGAGATCGAGGGCGTTTACCAGGCCATTGATCCTACAGATGCCGTGCGTTTTGTGCTGGCTGAACAGGCTTAACCGTCCGCCCCACCGATTTCAACATCCATGGTGACCAGGGCAGGCGATTCCTTGAGACGAGCGCTGATGACTAGCCCCACAAAAATGACCAGCAGAAAAATTTTGTCAGTCAGCCAGAGCCAGGGTCACCAGACGCACGCCCATTTTGTGTAGTTGGCGAAATCCCGCGCCCTGACAAAGGCCTGTCCGCACCCGCTCGATATCGGTCACCACCGCCCCTGAGAGTATATC
>WGCR01000009.1 GCA_015493675.1 Anaerolineae bacterium | reverse complement strand
CTTCATATACATAGCCGCCCGAACGCTGGCGGCGCACCGGAGGCAGAGGCCGGCCCCGGTAGCCCACGGCCAGATTCTCGCTGGCCAGCACCAGTTCGCCGCTGCGGATGCGGCTGACCATCTGCAGTCGCATGGTCTGGCGCTGTTTGGGCGGGGTCAGGCGCTGGCGTTGCAGCAGCCGCTCCAGCCGGGTGCGGCGCCCCTTGGCCTGGCGGCTGTTCTGTCCGGCGATGTTGCGGCGGATGTAGTCGGTCTCTTTGGCGATGAGGGCCTGCTGGGCCTCATACTCCTTTTGCATCTGCTCCAGGCGCTGGGCTCGCTGCAACAGATAGGCGCTGTAATTGCCGCGGTAGACCGTCAGCGTCCCCCACATCATCTCCCAGATGCGGATCATCACCTTGTCCAGGAAATAGCGGTCGTGGGAGACCACCACCATAGCGCCCTCCCATTTGAGGAGTACGCTCTCCAGCCACTCGATGGCGGCCAGGTCCAGATGGTTGGTGGGCTCGTCCAGCAGGAGCAGATCGGGCTTTTGCAGCAGGATTTTGGCCAGCAGCGCCCGGGTGCGCTGGCCGCCGCTGAGCTGGGCCAGGGGTTGATCGAAGCTTTCGGGCTTGAAGCCCAGGCCGGTCAGGGTTTGCCTGATGCGGGTGGGATAGTCGTAGCCGCCCCGGGCCTCGAACGCGTGCTGGCGGCGGGCGTAAGCCTCCAGCGCCGCCTCGGCCACTGCCAGATCGGGATCGGCCATCTGTTCTTCCAGCTCGGCCAGCTTCTTCTCCTCGGCGATGAGATCGCTGAAGACCTCCAGCATGTCCTGCCACAGGGTCTTGTCGCCCGGCTCGGGCGGAATCTGGGGCAGATAGCCGATGGTGAGGCCCCGGCGACGGTGCACCTTGCCCGCGGCGGGCTCCATCTCGCCCGCCAGAATCCGCAGCAGGGTGGTCTTGCCCTCGCCGTTGGGCCCCACCAGACCGATGCGGTCGCCCTGGGAGATGACGCAATTCACCCCCTGGAAGACATCCAGCGGGCCGAAAGACATAGCGAGGTTCTGGGCGGTCAGCAAACTCATAGCTTTTCATTATACAATCATCCCGCCTGATGAGGGGAGTTTGGCGAATGACAAAAAGTGGGGTATAGTTAGCTCTGCCCATCGGGCATGTTGTGACATTGCAGCCTTCATGACCGCCAAGCAGTTCCCGGCGGTTTTCTTTTGCCAAACTTCCATTCCATTACAAAAAGGATTGTTTTACCCATGAGCGACGAAAAAAAGACCGTCCAGCAGGACGATGTTGTTTCCATCGACTACACCCTGACCGACAGCCAGGGCAATGTCATCGACTCCTCCGAGGGCGCTGAGCCCCTGGAATACCTTCACGGCCACAATAACCTCATCCCGGGCCTGGAAAGTGAACTCACCGGCATGAGCGTGGGCGATGAAAAGCAGGTGACAGTGGCGCCCGAAGACGCCTATGGACCTCGTCAGGAAGACGCCACCCAGATCATCCCCACCGACGCTTTTCCTCCCGACATGCAGGTGGAGCCGGGCATGGCTCTGGAGATGCGCGACACCACCACCGGACAGGTCTTCGAAGTGTATGTCACCGAGATTCGCCCCGAGGGCGTGGTCGTGGATTTCAATCACCCCCTGGCGGGCGTCACCCTCAATTTCGACGTGAAAGTCGTGGGCATTCGCCCCGCCACCCCCGATGAGATCGCCCATGGCCACGTACACAGCGCTGGCCATCATCACCACTAAATCGACCACCAAACGCCAAATCAAAGCCCCGGCAGCGTGATGCACCGGGGCTTTTTCGATCGCAATCAGCCTCAGTTTGGGATTATTCGAAATGGGTGTGTCCAAAATGAGCGGGAGGTGGGGGATAACTTGTTGGCTGCCCGCCACCTTTTCGCCAGGCAAGAATGAAAATTTTCTCCACGGCCTTTGCACCCACCTCCCAGGTCGGGCGATAGAGCCCTACAAGCTGGAGAGCGGCCTACGCAGCTCAACCGAAAATGGACACACCCATTCGAAATCGTTATGGGGGAGAAGCCGCAAAGCAAACAAGCTGAATACGAACAAGGTCTCAGCGAAGCTGATCGAGAACCAGCTCGTCGGTTGGGAAAGCAAGAGGTTGAGGCAGATCATCCAGGGAAAACCAGGCCACACGATCCAGATCATCGCCCGCCTGCAACGCCCCGCCGATGATCTTGCATCGGAACCATACGCCCACAGTGTGCTGAGCGGGATTGTGGAAGTTGGAATGAACGGCGATGACTTCCCCTACGCTCACTTCCAGTCCCGTCTCCTCCAGGCACTCGCGGCGGGCCGCTTCGCGGATATCTTCATCCCATTCCACATGCCCGCAAGGGATGCACCAGGCGCCGGGATAGGAGCTAGACTGCGATCGGCGCCCCAGCAGCACGTTGCCGTCATCCAGGATGACTGCGGCCACGCCCACGGTGGGATTGCGATAATGAATGAATCCGCACGCCGGGCAGACCATGCGCATACGCCCGCCCTTCTCTGCGGGCGTCAATGGCGTGGCGCAATGAGGACAATAGCGATAATCAGCAAGAAAGGATGTAGCACTCGTCACCCATCTATCTTCCCACAACCGTATGCCGAAAGCCAAAATTGGCTGAAATCGATTCACATCTGCAAGCCCGTCTTCCATTACAAAACACGCCCGACTTCGGAAAAAATACGCGAAAATCGGAAAAATCTGGTATGATAGAAACTGATGGTTTGTAACTATACAGGTATCCCACACAATGCTTTGCCACGAAGGCGCGAAGATTTAAGAAGACACGGAGGACACGGAAAAAATAGTAGCAGTTCACAGAGAAATTTCTCTCCAAACCTTGCCTTTTCCTTCCTCCGTGCACTCGGTGCCTCCGTGTTGAAGATTTTTTCAGTATAGCCAATATCCAATACCCCAATGCCCGCCCAACTGTCGTGTATTGACCGCGTTCTATGCCCCATTTCCGCTTCACACTCCCCGATTCCCGGCCCGTCCACATCCGCCTCAACGCCGAAGCCCTGACCATCAGCATCGACGAGCTGCTGATCTACACGTTCGATGGGGCCGGGCGGCTGTACGGCGCATTCGATCATGGCGTCAACTATCGCCGCGGGCTGGATGGCCGGGTGCTGGCCCGCTGGCGGGATGAGCGCAACCGGCGGCAGCGGCGATGGCTGCGCGAGGAGGAGGTTGCGGCGTTATTGGAGAAGATGCGGGGGGATTTGGAAGTGATCAGTGAGCAGTATTCAGTGTTCAGTAAGCAGTATTCAGGGGGCGGTGAGCAGCGTTCTCCTGAAACCGGGGATGTGTCGCTGATGCTGGCGCGCGTTCTGGCCTTCGATTACCAGGCCGATGCGCTGCACTTCCATCAGGTCTATCGCCCCATCAGCATCCTGCCGCCCGACCAGTATCAGGCCCTGGTGCTGCAAGCCACCGAGGGCTGTTCTTTCAACACATGCACCTTTTGCGCGCTTTACCGGGATCGTCCTTTCCGCATCAAATCGCCCGAGGCGTATGAGCAGCACGTGGCGGAGGTGCTGGACTTCTTCGGGCCGGGCGTGTCGATGCGGCGCAGCATCTTCCTGGCCGACGCCAACGCGCTCCTCATCCCCCAACAGCGGTTGCTGCCCCTGATGCAGATCACGGCCCGATCGTTCCCCATCCCGCCCGAGGGCCTGGACGCGGCGGCCAGGCGGGCCTGGCTGGCCGGGCATCCCCGCGGGATGACGGGCGTGTATGCGTTCGTGGACGGTCTCAGCGCCGAACGCAAGAGCGTGGAGGATTTTCGGGCGCTGCGGGCGTTGGGCCTGCGGCGGGTGTATATCGGCCTGGAGAGCGGGCACGAGCCTCTGTTGGCCTGGCTGCGAAAGCCCAGCACCGCGGCGGAGATGGCCGAGGCGGTGGCGCACATGAAGACCGCGGGGTTGCAGATCGGCGTCATCGTGCTGCTGGGAGCGGGCGGGCGTCGATTCGACGCGGGCCATGTGCGCGACACCGCGGCCGCGCTCAACGCCATGCCTCTGGACGGCGACGACATCATCTACCTCAGCCCCTTCCAGCCGGACCCGGCCGCGCCCTACCTCAGCATCGCCCGGGCCGAGGGCGTGGACATCCCCGATGCAGCCTTTATGGAATCCCAGCGACAGCGCATTCTGGCAGGCATCACCCTGCCTCCGCCGCCCGCGGGCCCCAAGCGCGTGCCCTACAACCTGGCAGATTTCGTCTATTAGAGGCAGTTATGCACTTTGGCCTCGTCAAATCGAAGTTTCACATCATTTGCCCATGGAATTCGCCGCTGATAACGCGGATGCGACAGATTCCCGCAGATTTTTTGGATTATAAAAGGATTTTTCTGCGAAAATCCGCGCTAATCCGATTTTTCAGCGTCATCCGCGGCGAATCGAAAGGAAATCGATACGAAAACACCTGGAAATTGGCGAGAAGTTCATAACAAGCTCTAGATTTGGAGCTACTGCAAAAAGATCATTTCACCACGGAGACATGGAGGGCGTTGAGAAAAAAACAGGTAATTCACGGAGAAAAACGTCTCTAAATCTCAGACTTTTTCGAAGATAAGATGCGGAGCGCTTTTTATCGCCGATGCACCAGATGATAGATGATGTCTCGAGCAGAGAGAACGGCCAGAGGCGCCTCGTCCGTGCCGTCGTTCTCGGTGACCACAACCCGATGAATGTGTTTCTGTTGTAGCAGTCGGGCGGCTTCTTCCAGTGAGGCCGTAGCAGACACGGTGACCACCTCTTTGGTCATCCAGGTGGGGCAGGAGCAATTCTGCCAGTCATCAGGGCGTTCCAGCGCCGCCCGCAGGATGTCGGTGCGGGTGAGGATGCCGCTCAGATAGCCGTCATCGTCCACCATAACGATGCTGCTGATGTCCTCCTCGTCCATCATGCGCGCGGCGTCGAAGAGGGTGGCGTTGGCCGGGCAGGCGATGACGCCCAGATGTTTGGCTGCTAACACACTGATGTTTTTCATAACGGCCTCCTGAAGCGCGAGTTGCTGATTTTCCTCCAATGTAGCACTCGCAAGGGCTGGCGTCAAGGGCTTGGATCATATCGGGGATGCGTTTTGTTTGGCTGAAAATGGTTTCATCTGCTAGACTGATCCGAAGCAATGCAGGTTTAACCGGATTTCAGGGGGTGAGATGCCGGGCGGATTGCGAATCCGCCCTGAGAGCTCTCTGCATCCAGCCGGATTCGCAATCCGGCGGGTCTGGTAAAGCCAATGCCCCCTGAAATCCTGTGGAGCCTTATTTATTTAGAATAATTCTAATTTTAGAACCGTTATCGCTCCATGTCAAATCACACTGGACGCAAAAAGCCCCCGGCAACAGTTTGCTGTCGGGGGCTTGGGTATTTTTGGGGAGCGAAAAATTCAGTCTTCGTCTATCAATGCCCGCTTCAAAATTTTACCTGTGGCGGTCATGGGCAATTCAGAACGGAATTCCACCAGGCGCGGGTACTTGTATGCGGCCAGTCCCTCCTTGGCGAAGACGATGATCTCCTCGGCTGTGGCGGTTTCGCCCGGCCTCAGCACAACATAGGCTTTCACCTCCTCGCCCAGGGTGGCGTGGGGAACGCCCTTCACCGCCACCAGCGAGATCTTGGGATGGGTCATCAGATATTCTTCGATCTCCCGGGGATACACATTGTAGCCGCCACGGATGATCATCTCCTTCTTGCGATCGACGATGAAGAAGTAGCCTTCGTGATCCATACGTCCCAGATCGCCCGAGTGGAACCAGTCGCCCCGCATCACTTCGGCGGTGGCGTCGGGGCGCTTGTAGTAGCCCTTCATCACGTTGTGCCCGCGGATGACGATCTCACCCACATCGCTGAGTTCGCCCGGTTCGGTGGGCTTGGGGATGAAGTTGTCGTTTTCATCCACCAGCGCCATTTGGACGCCCCAGATGGGGATGCCGATGGAGCCAGGCTTGCGCTCTTTCCAGCGCACATTGAAGCTGGCCACGGGCGAAGTTTCGCTGAGGCCGTAGCCTTCCAGGATGGGGACATTGAAACGGGCCTCGAAATTGCGTAGCAATTCCACCGGCAGGGCCGCACCGCCTGAAACCGCTGTGTGAAGGGTGGCGACGATCTTCTCCATATCGAATTCTTCTTCGGCATGGGGATAGCTGTAAAGCGCCCAATACATGGTGGGCACGCCCGCGAAGATGGTCACGCCATCTCGCTCCATGATCTTGAAGGCCGCATCGGGAGTAAACCGGGCCAGCAAGGTAATGGCTGCGCCCGAGTAGAAAGCCATATTCATGATCACGGTCTGCCCGAAGGAATGGAACAAGGGCAGGGTGGCCAGGGCCACGTCACCCGGCTTGCCATCCACCAGCCTCTGGCTGCCGATGGCGTTCATCACCATGTTGCTGTGGGTGAGTTGGGCGCCCTTGGGCGTGCCGGTGGTGCCCGAAGTGTAAAGGATGACCGCTGTATCATCGGGCATGGTCTGCACGGTATCGAACACGGGCGAGCCCCCGAATCCCAGGAACTGATTGAAATCCATCATCGCAGGATCATCACTGGCAAAGGGTTGAGAGGGATCTGCGCTGGCCATAATCAGGTTTTTGCAGCTATCGACTTCGTTGAATCCCCCCAGCGCCGCTTCACCAAACATGGAAAAGCCGATCAGCGCCACTGCGTCACTGTCTTTGATGTGATAGGCGACTTCGCGGGCCGTAAACAAAACGTTGAAAGGAACCACCGTTGCGCCCGTTTTCAGGATGCCGTAGTAAGCAATGGGGAAATAAGGCACATTAGGCATCATCAACGCCACCTTATCTCCTTTTTTCACTCCCAGCTTTTTCAGCCCGTTGGCAAACATGTTGGCCGCAGCGTTCAACTCTGCAAAGGTCATCTTCTTTTCGTTGAAAATGACTGCCACATGCCCCGGATAATCCTGAGCGCTGGATTCCAGCAAAATAGACAGATTCAGCATGGTTCGCTCCTCCTTGAGCAAATCGTGAGAAAGGTCGTCAGTAATTGGATAGAGGACTCCTGTCAGTATATCCCCGAAAGGCCAATTTGCAAAACGCCCGCAAAACCGAAGGAGCCCCCGAAGTTCGGAGGCCCTCCATAAAAGATCAGCCCACCAGCGCCGGCGGTTTCTTCGACTGTGAACTACAACTATTTTCTCCGTGTCCTCCGTGTCTCCGTGGTGAAACAACCTTTTTTCAGCGGAGTCGAGAATGAAGGAGAATGGGTTAGCGTTGCTGATGGACAGGAGCAGGTTGAGCGAAGCTGTGCACCTGGAAGGTGTAAACATTGGTGTCGGGAGCCAGATAGATGTCTGGACTGGCGCCAGCCTTGAGGGCCACATGCCCCAGAAATTCAAGCGGATCCCGAATCTGCTCCCAGACCTGGGGCAGCAGCAATCCTCGCTGCCAGCCACGTTCCACCATGACGCCATCCACCCCCGGCCGGATTTTTTCCAGCAAATCATTCATCGTCCTGTACGAGACTTCCTGCATCGGCGAAAGGATGGAGATTTCCACCTCCGTCCGATCCAGCTCATCGGGACGCAGGACAGGAAAACGAGGATCATGACGGGCTGCGGCGATGGCATTTTTGGCTACATCCCAGGCCATGGGCAGTCTCGGCTCCACCGAGCCGATACAGCCGTGCAGTTTGCCATCGGTGTGCAGGGTGACGAAGGTGGCCGCAGGCTGGCGCAAAGGCCCGGGCAGACGGGCCAAATCCGGCTGCCAGCGACGCTCGCCCTCGATGATGGTTTTGCGCAACGCCGTCCGGGCGATATCGAACAACTGCTCGATGTGGTTTTGGGTCAGACCGTAGGGCGGGGAGGAAACTTGTACGGTGCTCATGGCTTACTCCTCCGTGTAGGCAATGGCTGCATAGCCGACGACCTGACGTTTGTCGCCAGCGGTATCGCCGGAATTCCGGTAATCCAGCAGATGCGGCGTCCAACCCAGGGCTTCGGCGATGAGCATCAGGGTAACGACGGGATAACGTCCACAGGCCTCGCCGCGGATGGCTGCGGTCAGATCGCCGCGGATCACAGCCTCAATAAAGGACCCATCCAGCCGCCGGGCCATGGCGTAGGGATGATAATGACTCAGGTCAGAACTGACCACAATGCGGGTTTTGGCGTCTCTTTCAATGACAGGCAGCAAAGCGCGGGCGGCACATTCGACATCGGGCTGGCCCATCAGCAAGGGAACCACCGAAAAGTCACTGGAAGCGATCGTTTGCAGGAAGGGTAGCTCGACTTCCAGACTGTGTTCGGGCAGATGCGCGTCATTTTGAATGCTGATACAAGAGCTGGCGTTGGCCAATTCCTGCACAACTTCCCCATTGACGGTTATCTGCCCCAAAGGCGTCTCCATGGCCCGAAAATCGCCTGCCGCCACCTCCGGCACGGGCACGTAATGAGCGGGTCCCATGAGAAAGACAGTGGCGTTCTCGGGCAACGGCGCCAGGGCCCTAAAACTATAACCGGCAACAGGGCCTGAGTAGACATATCCGGCGTGGGGAGCAATCACAGCCCGCACATTGCCATTCAAACGTGGCAGATGCGCCGCCTGCAGATAAGACGTAACGTCCGCTTCCAGTCGGGCGGCATTGGCCGGATAAAATGCACCTGCAACTGCAGGGCGACGAACGCCTCTTACAGAAGCAGATGAAACGCGATAGGGATCGAACCAGGTCATGATGGCCTCCTGATTTCCAGCAACTGGCAGGTCGCCGGAGATTCTGCATCCGTTTTGTTTCAGGATGGCTGACTATGTCACTCCCCGTTGAAGATCATGGAATGACCAGAACGGGGATGCGCGTCTGATTGAGGATTTGCTGGCTGACGCTGCCCAGGAACATCTCTGCGACATCTTTGGGATTACGGTGACCAACCAATATCAAGTCGGCCCCCACCCGATCAGCCTCCTCCAGCACGACCTCGGCGGCGGGCCCGATAATCGCCTCGCCCGTCACCTGCAAGCCCACATCCTCCAGAAATTCCCGGGCATCTTGCACAACGTGCTGGGCCACTGTGCGATAAGCATTGACCAGCTCCTCGTATCCATCCTGGGTGGTGTATTGCTCAGGGAGATCGTAAGCATGGACGATATGAATGACAACGCCTTCCTTCTTGCCGAAGTGCATGGCGTAAAGCAAAATGCGATCAGTCGTGGCGGCGCCATCGATGGCGCATACAATTTTATTGAACATGGGACCTTCTCCTGTAGATGGGTCTCACAAACGTATTGGCTCGACCGGGTTTTATGGGGGCTCCAACCTCCTGGAGAGGGACGAACGGTTTTGGGCTTGACCAGGCGGTTATCATCCACCTCTCGGAGGTCAAAAAGCAATCACCCCCCTGAAATCCCAAAGAGCCAAAGTATTTTCATGGTTTTGATTCTGTGTTCAGTATAACCGTCGATCATTAGATTTACATCATAATTTTCACAAAAATTCGATCTTCCTTCGGCCCGAATTGTCTTTATGTTGCACCTGATGTATAATGACCCCAGTCATTTTCCGACGGATTTGTCCCCCAACCGTCACAAAATACCTCTTGTGACCATTCTCACCCGTGGTGAAACAAAATGATTAATTCCCCCATTAACATGCTTCTGTTCGGAGCGGTGATTCTGGTTGCCGCCTTTTTGGGATCCTGGTTGGCATTCCAAATGAACGCCCGGCGGACACCTGTTGCCACCGCTGCAACAACTGAACCGGATATTCAGACCGAAACCGTTCCCCCGCCACCAGCAAAACCGGCAGACGCTTCGCTCATCAAACACGCCTTCGACTTTGAGGAGGATCGAGTGACGATGATCCTGGAGATGCCGGTGGCGCTACTGGATGATGATGACGCTCTGGCAACAGGGTGGGTGGATGTGGTGAGCTGGGCGCGCATGGCCAGACAGGACATCAAGGAAGGCCAGTCGGCTGCGGCCACGCAATCTGATGAGGAGAGCGGAGCTACATTGGATGAAAGTGAAATCACTCGAGAGCATCTGGAGGGATCGTTGCAGCGCTTGCATAATTCGGCGGAGCGTCGTCGCGAATTGCGCATGAAGCTGACGAACAGACAAAATGGAACGGCGCAACCAGTAGCAGAAACATAAAAACCAAGTCAAAAAGAAGCAGTCTCCCCGTGGTGAAAGTGCAAGTGGCCTGCGTCGGCATGCCATTTGCACTTTTTTTGTTTTGGGCACAGAATAATTCAACTTCTTATCTTTTTGTTGAATTGATGCGAGATCATTGCCCTATGTCAGAAGCCCGCGAATCGAAACCTACCTACACCATCCATGATCTACCCAAAGGAACACGTCCGCGGGAACGACTGGCCCAACGCGGGCCGCAAGCGCTGAGCGACGCAGAACTCATCGCTATCATCCTCCGCAGCGGAGCCCAGGGCATCAATGTCATCGATATGGCCACCGACATCATCCGCTATTACCGTACGCTGCCGGCCCTGGCCCGGGCAAGCTTCACCGATTTGCAGCGGCATCATGGCATAGGTGAAGCCAAGGCGGCGCAGATTCTGGCCGCGATTGAGCTGGGGCGGCGGGTCATGCGGGCCATGCCCGAGGACCGGCCCAAGGTGGATTCGCCTGAATCTGTAGCGCGCTTGCTGCTCTCTGAATTGGCCTATGCCGACCAGGAGCATGTCAAGGTCGTGCTAATCGACAGTCGCAACACGGTGATAGCGACGCCGACCATCTACAAAGGCACGCTGAACACCACAAGCATCCGCGTGGGAGAGATATTCAAAGAAGCTATCCGCAACAACGCCGCAGCGATTATTATCGCCCACAATCACCCCAGCGGCGATCCTACGCCATCGCCCGAAGATGTCATTCTCACCCGCCGCATTGTCGAGGCGGGCGGTCTATTGAACATCGACGTGCTGGATCACCTGATCCTGGGACACAACCGCTGGGTGAGTATGAAAGACCGCAGATTGGGATTCAAATAATATGGATGGCATGACGTGGCAAACATGGTTTACTGCGGCGGCAATACTCATCAATATCGGGCTGATCGCCAGCGGACGGTTTCCCATGGACTGGGTGGCCCTGGGCACGCTTATTGCGCTCTATCTGGGCGGCGTGCTCGACGAAAGGGAAGCCCTGGCCGGGTTTTCTGCATCAGCCACCATCACGCTGGCAGGCATTTATGTGGTGTCAGGGGGGCTGAAGCGCTCGGGGGCCATTGCCCTCATTGGACAATGGATGTTAGACGCAGGGGGGAAGTCGCCCCGACGGCTCTCGGGCCTGTTGTTTGCGATCACCAGCCTTTTCTCTGCCTTCATGTCGAATCTGGCAGCGTTGGTGATTATGCTGCCGCTGGGGTATCGGCTGAGTCGGGCCAGCAATACGCCTCTGGGCAAGCTGCTGCTGCCCATCGGCACATTTACAGCTCTGGGCGGTTATCTGACGCTGCTGGGCACGCCCCCGAATCTGATCGCCGCGGATATTTTTGGCGAGCAAACAGGCATCCACCTGGGGCTTTTTTCCATCGCCGTGGTGGGGTTGCCGACGATAGCGCTGAGTTTGATCTGGATGCTGCTTGTGGGTCAAAAGCTGTTGCCCAGCACGGGCGAGCGCCCGGTGCAGGTGGGGCCGAATCTACAGGAATTGCGAAAAACCTACAAGATCGATGATATGTTTTATCGGCTGCGGGTGCGAGCCGGATCAGACCTGGTGGGCAAACGTCTGCGGGAGTTGGGGCTGAGAGAACAGTGGGGCGTGACCATTGTGGGAGTGGCCCGCCCTGGCGGCGCCCCCTTCCGCCCCTGGCCCGACCTGATGCTGGAAGAGAATGATGAAATCGTGGTGCAGGGCAAGAAGGCGGACATCTTGCAACTGGCGTCCCTGCATCATCTCGAACCCAAAGGCTCGGTGTCTCTGGTGGACGTGGCGCGACTGGCCCCGGCGGAAATGGAACTGGCCGAGGTGTTGATTCCGCCCTATTCGTCACTGGTGGGCAAAACCCTGGAGGAACTGCAATTCGGCAGACGCTATGGGCTGACGGTGCTGGCCATTCTGCGGGAGGGGGTGGCGTCGGCGCAACGTCTTTCCGGAACCGTCCTACAAGCGGGCGATCGACTGCTGGTCGAGGGCTCGCCACGACAAATTCAATCGCTGCGAAAAGATGCCGCGCTTATCGTCCTCTCACAACTGGGCGTCAAGCCGGAAGACCTGGTCAACAAACGATCGAAAATCATGCTGCTGATTTTGCTGGGGGTGATTGTTCTCAGTGTGCTGCCCTGGTTTTCGCTGCCCATAGCGGCGCTGCTGGGAGCCATGGCCACGGTGATGCTGGGCGCAGTGAGCCCCCGGGAAGCCTACGACGATGTGGATTGGAGCATCGTGATTTTCATTGCCGCCCTGTTGCCCCTGGGCACGGCCATGAACAATTCGGAGCTTTCGATGGTAATGGGAAATCTTTTTATGCGCGTCTTATCGGGCATGGGGCCATACATGCT
>WGCR01000008.1 GCA_015493675.1 Anaerolineae bacterium | reverse complement strand
GTCGGGGCGAGAACTGACGGTAATCGCTGCCGACATCAATGCTTTTCAGATGCTGGCGCTCAATCATCGCACAGCGCCTGATCTGCCCGTGGTGGAGGCGGCGCTCATGTCCATCAGCCTGCCGGTGGTGCTGGAGGATGTTGTATGGCAGCCGGAATGGGGACGCTATCGCGGCCAGGAGATCGCTGGACATGAGATCATCGATGGCGGTTCGGTTTCGAGCTTCCCCATCGAGTTGTTTGTCTCCGACGCCCCGTATGTGCAGGAGCTGATGGGGCGGCGTTCCGCCTCTGGCGTCATCGGCTTTCTGGTGGATGAGGAGCTGCCTGTGCCGGGCGTGGAGGCCTGTGATCAGCATCCGGTGGGCAGTGGGCATCTTGCAGATTCACCGGTGGCGGTGATGGAAGTGATTGAGCAGCTACGCTCCTTGCGATCCGCCCGCCGCATCGAGAGGATCATGAGCACTTCGGCCAAAGCGCACGATAAACTGGTGCTGTCGGCTTTCGATAGCCTGGTGGTGCATCTACCGGCGCAGGGCTACGACGCCTTCGAGCCGCGCATGTCGTTGTGTCGCCGCCAGGCCCTCATGCGGGCCGCCCGCGAGGCCACCGTCGCCTGGTTGTCGCAATGGTCCCGCAAGCAGGGCTATGCCCGTTTTTCCACCCGAACCACCAAATTGGCCGATGAAATGGCCGCCCGCGCAACGCCGAAGCCGGGGGCCGGCGATGGCTCATCGTGATGATCTGTCGGCATCTTCCGGAATTGGCGGGAAAGTCAGATTTCCGGCTATAATGACGGGCAAACGGGGCTCCAAGCATGGCTGTCTTTTGCATCGGGCCCCTCTCTGTTGCCCGCTCTATCACCCATCATTATGACCACCTGGCGACTACTTATTACTTCACCTGCGCCCGGAGCCTGGAATATGGCTGTCGATGAGGCCATTGCTACGCTCAGCGCCCGCGGCGATTCGCCGCCCACCCTGCGTTTTTATCAATGGCGTCCTGCAGCGGTCTCTCTGGGCAGACATCAGCCAATCGAGGATATCGATCTGGCCCGGCTGCAGGAGCGGGGCTGGGACATCGTGCGCCGTCCCACCGGCGGCCGCGCCATCCTGCATATCGATGAACTCACGTATAGCATCGCTGGCCCCGCCACAGAACCCCGGCTGCAAGGCCAGGTGCTGGATGTCTACAACCTCATCAGCCGTGGCTTGTTGCTGGGCCTGCGGCGTCTGGGCCTACCTGCTGAGAAAGCGCCTGCGGACAAACGCACGGGCCAGGATGTCAGCGCCGCCTGTTTCGAAGTTCCCAGCGCTTATGAGATCAGCGTGGGCAATCAGAAACTTATCGGATCGGCCCAGCGCCGGGCTGGCGGCTATGTGCTGCAACACGGCTCTCTGCCCCTGTACGGTGACATTACCCGGCTGGTGGATGTGATGGTCTTCGAGCGCGACGCCCAACGCGAAGCGTTTCGGGCGCATCTGGCGGAGCGGGCTGCCACGCTGGCGGCTGTCGCCGGGCGCACCGTGACTTTTTGGGAGGCGGCGGCCCTGCTGCTGGACGGCCTGAACACCGTGCTGGAGGTCGATTTCGAGGAGTCTGATCTTTCGCCTGCAGAATTGGCTTTGGCCCGACAAATCGAGGCCGAAAAATACGGGACGGACGCCTGTACCCGGCGCGTCACCCGCACTGTACAGCTTGCCTGAACCCTGCGCCATCCGCCATCTTCTCATGCCCATCGGCTCAGCTCTCGTCGAATTGGATATCCCCGCCAGCAGCTCGCTGAAAGACAAGCGTCGGGTGGTCAAATCGGCCACCGCCCGGCTACGGCAGCGCTACAATCTGGCTGTAACCGAGGTGGGAGCGCTGGACGAGTGGCATCGGGCCACGCTGATGTTGGTTACCGTTGCCAATGACGCCGGCCATGTGCATGCGCAATTGGAAAAGGCGCTGGACTCGCTGCAAACCTGGCGTCTCGACTGCATCGTCGCAGCTTATGAGATCGAAATCTGGTGAAAATCGCAACTGCTAAGGTCGTTTTCGCTTGAATGAACCTGACAGGTTCCTTTGGCAACAATTCGTAGCCTTGCACGCTTCGTTGCTGGCTGAAAACCGCACATCCTGCCGCCAACGTTACGAGAACCTGTCAGGTTTGAGTGAGAGAAGACAACCAACTGGCATACGTTAGTAGTTACTGAAAATCGCTAGATTTCGCCCAAATCAATACTCACCCGACTTTCTACACACCATCCCACTCATTTCTAAGGAGGCTGTTTCAGTGAAAAACGTTCATCAATTTGGCTATGCCGCCAGTCATTACGGACTGGAGAATCATGGTTTGCATAATCTCTGGGCCGTGTGGTGGAATCTCCCCACCTCCGCCTTGCATGATATTTCGGTTCGCAATCGCGAAGGCGTGACAGTGCATCGCGGGCCGCTGGCAGTGCGCACGGGGCAATACACCGGGCGCTCTCCCAACGATCGTTTTATCGTGTCCGAGTCCAGCACCCGCGACGCCATCTGGTGGGGTGACATCAATCGGCCCATTTCGGAGGAACATTTTGACAAGATCTATCAGCATATGATGGTCTATCTGGAGGGACATCAACTGTTTGTGCAGGATGTCTATGCCGGCGCTGATCCAGCGTATCGCTTGCCGGTGCGCGTTATCACTGAGACAGCCTGGCACAATTTCTTTGCTCGCAATATGTTCATTCTGGAGCGGGATGCGGATGCGCTGGCCAGGTTCGTGCCCGACTTTACGGTTATTCACGCCCCCTCCTTCACGGCTGATCCCGCGGAGCATGGCACACATTCCTCCGCGTTTGTCATCATCAACTTCGAGAAGGGGCTGGTGCTCATCGGCGGCACTTCTTACGGCGGCGAGATCAAGAAATCCATTTTCTCGGTGATGAATTACCTCATGCCCAGCCGCAATGTGCTGCCCATGCACTGCTCCGCGAATATGGGCGAATCGCCCGAGGATACGGCCATTTTCTTCGGTCTTTCCGGCACGGGCAAGACTACCCTCAGCGCCGATCCCAACCGCACCCTGATCGGGGATGACGAGCATGGCTGGAGCGATAAGGGCGTCTTCAATTTTGAGGGCGGCTGCTACGCCAAGGTCATCCGCCTTTCACCCGAGGCCGAGCCCGAGATTTTCGCCACCACCCGCATGTTTGGCACCATTTTGGAGAACGTGGCTTATGACGCATTCACCCGCCGTGTCGATCTGAATGATTCCAGTCTCACCGAAAACACCCGCGCTTCTTATCCCATTTCCCATATCCCCAATGCGGCCCTGGACGGGCAGGGCGGTCATCCTCGCAATGTGTTCTTCCTCACCGCCGACGCCTTCGGCGTGCTGCCACCCATCTCCAAACTGACGCCCGAGCAGGCCATGTATCATTTCATCAGTGGATATACGGCCAAAGTCGCGGGCACCGAGCGCGGCGTAACCGAGCCCCAGGCCACTTTCAGCGCCTGCTTCGGCGCCCCCTTCCTGCCGCTGCACCCCTTCACCTACGCCAAGATGCTGGGCGAGCGCATCGAGGAGCATGGGGCCAATGTGTGGCTGATCAACACCGGCTGGACCGGCGGCGCTTACGGCGTCGGGCATCGCATGCCCATCAAATACACCCGCGCCATGATCGAGGCGGCGCTCAACGGCGACCTGGATGACGTGGAGACCGAACCGCACCCCATCTTCGGCGTGCATATTCCCAAGCGTGTGCCCAACGTGCCCGATGAGGTGCTGAATCCGCGCAACACCTGGACCGACAAAGCCGCTTATGATAATCAGGCGCGGAAACTGGCTGCCATGTTCAAGGATAACTTCAAGCACTTCCAGGATCAGGTCTCGGACGAGGTGATAGCGGCCGGGCCTATCACAGAGTAACATCACAATTGAATTTTCCTGTTTGATGAAAACGCCCGCGCTGCTGAGCCGGGCGTTTTTCGCGTGGATTTGAAAATTCCTTGTAACATTTACCTGATTGAAATGTTATTGTTGTGGCGAGGTGATATACATCTTGCCGACGAAACAACAATCATTTTTCTCAGATGGAGGTTCTTTTCATGTATTCGATCTTCAACCGGCGGCTTTTCATTTCCTTGCTTCTTGTGTTTATGGCGGCCGGGGCGCTGCTTACTGGCGGGATGGTCTCCCGCGCAGATGGCAATGGTTCGGGAAACACCCTCTTTTTGCCGTTCATGGCGTCTGGCCCCGATGGCGACGTTCAAGCCGTTGATGCCGATACGCTGCTTATCGGCATGCCCGCAGGCGCCTCTTCCTCGTGGATGACGATGATCCTGAGTCAGAATTTTGGGGGGCAGGTGCGGGATAGCCTTCCGCAATTGGACATTTATCAGGTTTATTTTCCGCAGGGGCTGCCTTCAGAGGCTGTGCAGGAGCAGATAAAAGCCATGCTCAACGCCCGCTTTGTCGAGCCCGATTTGCCTGTCGATCTGTTCGACACTCGCCCCAACGACCCGCGTTATCGGGATCAATGGGCGCTCGAAAAAGTCGACAGTCCGCGAGCCTGGGACGTGACCCAGGGGAGTCGCGATATCGTGGTGGCTATTGTCGATACGGGCGTTGATCTGAATCACCCCGATCTGAAAGATCGCCTTACGCCATCTGACACCTGGTATGATTATGGCGAAGACGACAGCGATCCCTCCGACACCTATGGTCACGGCACGCATGTGGCCGGGATTGTGGGGGCCACGGGCAATAATGACGTAGGCGTCAGCGGCGCCGGCTGGCGCACAAGCCTGATGCCCGTCAAGGTTTTCCCTGATGGCAAAGGCAGCGCCAGCATGTATGCGGTGGCCAAAGGCGTCGTTCATGCTGTGGATCATGACGCTGATATCATCAACCTCAGCCTGGGCAGCAGCAGTGATAGCGACACCATGCGAGACGCGGTCAACTATGCCTACGATCATGATGTGTTGGTCGTGGCCGCCGCGGGCAATGACAATAGTCAAAGTCCTTCTTATCCCGCGGCTAACGATCATGTGTTGGCGGTTGCGGCGACAGATAAGCAAGATAAAAAGGCTTCTTTTTCCAATTATGGCGATTGGGTGGATCTTTCCGCTCCGGGCGTCTCGATTCTCTCCACCATGCCCACTTATCATGTCACGATGAACGATAACGGCGCCAAACAGGATTACGATTATCTCAGCGGCACCTCCATGGCCAGCCCTCTGGCGGCTGGCGTCGCAGCTTTGATCAAGGCGGTGCATCCCGATTGGAAGCCCGATGAGCTCATTCAACACTTGCAAGAAAACAGTGATGACATCGACGCCCAAAACCCCGACTACGTTGGGAAATTGGGGGCGGGCCGGGTGAATGCAGGCAATGCTGTGGCTGGCGGCAATGCGCCCACGGCCACGCCTACGGCCACTACGCAGCCCACAGCGACGTCCACCGCCCAGCCTACGGCCACGCCTCAACCCACCGCTACGCCCACGACGCAGCCCACCGCTACACCTACCGCCCAGCCTACGGCCACGCCCACGGCCACGCCTCAGCCCACCGCCACCCCGCCTAACTTGCTGCCCAATCCTTCTTTTGAACTGGGAGAAGGCGGTTTCTTCAATGATTTGCCCCTCGGTTGGCACAACAATGGCAACGGCGCC
>WGCR01000007.1 GCA_015493675.1 Anaerolineae bacterium | reverse complement strand
TCAACGGGCTGCTGGTGGGAACCTTCGCTCCCACCGCCTCCCGCACCTCCTTCTGCGGCCGCTCGCCCCTCACCGGCATCTGGAATGAATCGAATGTCGGGCATCATTGGGGCGCGGAACTGCGCTTTGCCGGATACGATGGCCTGGTCATCACCGGCGCCTCCGAAACGCCCGTCTATCTCTACATCAACGGCATCGACGGCAGCGTCGAATTCCGGGACGCTTCCCATCTCTGGGGCCAGAATTGGTTCGAGGCGGGCGACGCCATGCTGGCCGAGACCGACCCCAAGGCCCAGGTGGCGGGCATCGGCGCGGCGGGCGAGAACCTGGTGAAGATGGCGGGGATCATGGTCGGGCCCTCGCATTATGTGCGCGGGGCCTCGCGCGGGGGCATGGGCGCGATCCTGGGCAGCAAAAAGCTGAAAGGCATCGCTGTGCGGGGCAAGCATCGGCCCGATTATCCCGACCGCAAACGCTTTCTGTCCACCGTCAAAGAGCAGAACAAAGCCATCAAGGAAAATTCCACTGGCATGAGCCTGCTGGGCACCGCGGGCGGCTTTCAGGCCACCGAAGAATATGGCGATCTGGCCCTGAAGAACTGGCGGTTGGGCGCCTGGCCCAAAGCAGCCGAGCTCACCGGCTCCGTCCTTTATGAAAAATATCTGATCCGCCACACCCATTGCTTCTCCTGCCCCATTGGCTGCGGCAAAGAGGTGGAAGTGACCGCAGGCCCGTACAAGACCCCGCGCGGCGAGGGCGTGGAATATGAAACCATGGCCGGCTTTTTTGGCAATGTGTTCAACGAGAACCTTGAGGCGGGCGTGCTGGCCAACAGCCTGTGCAACAGCCTGGGCCTGGACACCATCTCCACCTCCTCCACCATCGCCTTTGCCATGGAGGCGTATGAAAAGGGCCTGATTACCGACGAGGACACCGGCGGCCTGACCCTGAATTTCGGCGATCCAGATGTGATCTTGACCCTCATCAAACAGATTGCCCATCGCGAGGGCATTGGCGACCTGCTGGCCGAGGGCTCGCGGGCCGCGGCCGCGAAGCTGGGCCGCGGCGCAGAGGATTTCGCCATCCACGCCAAGGGCCTGGAAGTGGCGTATCACGACCCGCGCGGGTTTGTGAGCATGGCGGTGAATTACGCCACCGCCAACCGCGGCGGCTGCCATCTCGAGGCGCTCTCCTACTGGAACGGCTACGGGCTCACCCTGCCCGATCTGGGCTATGGCGAGGTGTTGCCCCGTCTGGAATCTTCGCCCGCCCAGGCAAAGATGGCCTACGATTTCCAGAATTACATGGCGGTTTACAATCCGCTAGGCCTGTGCAAATTCATCGCCAAGGGCAAAGTCGGGCCCGAATCGCTGGCCGAGATCGTGAATGCGGCGCTGGGCTGGGAGATGACGCCCGACGATTTTCTGCGCATGGGCGACAGGCTCTTCCAGCTCAAGCGGCTGATCAACAATCGTTTCGGCATTACCGCCCGGGACGACGTCATTCCCAAGCGGCTGCTGACCGAGCCCCGGCCCGATGGCGGAGCCGCTGGCAACCTCCCCGATCTCGACGGGATGCTTCCCGTTTATTACAAGTTGCGGGATTGGGACGACAACGGCAGTCCCCGGCCCGAGCGTTTACAAGCGCTGGGCTTGCGTTGAGCACAAGGCCCTTCGAGACTGCACAAACCTCGAAGGGCCTTTTTTCTGGAGCCTGTTATAAGCTTTATGCCAAATTCTAATCATCTTCATATCATTCGCCTTTCGATTCGCCGCGGATGACATCGTTGCCAAAAGAATCTGTCAGGTTCATTCAAGCGAAAACGACCTTAGCAGTTACGGAAAAAAATCCGCGGAAATCTGCCGAATCCGCGTTATCAGCGGCGAATCCCACGGGCAAATGATGTGAATTCTTGATTCGACGCGGCCAAAGTGCATAACAGCTTCTAGAGCTCACCCTCCGCCACCAGTCTGGCCAGCAGATCAACCGCCTTCCGCGCGGCGATGCCGCGATGGCTGATGGCGTTTTTCTCATCAGGACGCAGTTGGGCGAAGGTTTTTCCCAGGTGGGGAACAAAGAAAACGGGATCGTAGCCAAATCCGCCCGAGCCCGCGGGGGCGTCGAGGATCACCCCCGAACACATGCCCTCCGTGGTCCAGGCCCGGCCATCGGGCGCGGCGATGGCGACCACGCAGTGAAAGGCTGCGCCTCGCTGCGCGGGAGGAACATCGGCCAGCCGGGCCAGCAGGATGTCGATGCGGTCGGCGTCGGTGGCGTCAGGGCCGGCGTGGCGGGCGGAATGAACGCCGGGCCAGCCATCCAGCGCGTCCACGGCCAGCCCGCTGTCATCGGCCCAGGTGAGCAGGCCCGAGAGCTGAGCGTAGGCTCGGGCCTTGAGCAGCGCGTTGGCGGCAAAGGTCTCGCCCGTCTCTTCCACATCGACATCGATGCCGACATCGGCCAGGGAGAGGATATCGAAGGGCAGATCGGCCAGCAACTTGCGGTATTCCCGCACCTTGCCCATGTTTTGGGTGGCAATCAACAGTTTCAGGGGCGTCGTCATGTACGATATTCTCCGTTGATGGTCACATATTCGTGACTGAGGTCGCAGGTCCACATCACATCCCGGCCCGGCCCATCTCCCAGACGCAACTCGATGAGCAGCTCGGGCTGGGCGAAGCGTTCGGTGGCCGCGGCCTCGTCGTAGGCCAGGGGCATGCCCTGGGAGAGGAGGTGCAATCTGGGGAGATAAGCATCCGCCTGCGCCCCGCCCGTGATCCACAACTCCGCCGCCCCCGGTTCGAAATCCGCGCCGCTGTATCCGGCTGCGGCCAGGATGCGGCCCCAGTTGGCGTCCCCGCCGTAGATGGCGGTCTTGACCAGAGGCGAGGTGGCGATAGCTTGCGCCACCTGATGGGCAGCCGCATCATCGGCCAGACCCGAGACCTGAATCGTGACGAACTTTGTCGCGCCCTCGCCATCCCGCACGATGGCCTGAGCCAGGAGGATGCTGACATCGGTCAACGCCCGCGCGAACGCATCGAACTCGGGCGTGTCGGGAGCGATGAGCGGCCCGCCGGCCGCGCCATTGGCCAGCAGGGCTGCGGTGTCATTGGTGCTGGTGTCGCCATCCACGCTGATGCGATTGAAGGACGCGTCCGCAGCCTGTTGGATGGCCAATTGGGCGGCCTCGGGCGTGAGCCGGGCGTCGGTGACCAGCGCCCCCAGCATGGTCGCCATGTTGGGATGAATCATGCCCGAACCCTTGCTCATGCCGGCGATGGTGATGGCGGCGTCGCCGATCTGCACCTGGATGGATGCGGTTTTGGGCCGGGTGTCGGTGGTCATGATGGCCCGGGCCGCGGCCGCGAAGCCCGCCTCATCCGCCTGCAAGGCCCCGAACACTGCGGGCATCGCCGCCTCGATGCGCTGGATCGGCAACTGCACGCCGATGACGCCGGTGGACATCACCAGCGCACTCCAGGGCTGGAGACCGAAGATGCGCTCCACCGCCTCGGCCATGCGACGGGCGTTGGCCAGGCCCGCGGGCCCGGTCACGGCGTTGGCGTTGCCGCTGTTGATAATCACCGCATGCACCCCTGCGGGATTGACCTCCAGCAGAATGCGATCATATTGCACCGGCGCCGCCGCGTAGCGGTTTTGCGTGAACACCGCGGCAGCCACCGCGGGCGTATCAGAAAAAATCAGGGCCAGATCGACAGCGCCATCGGCTTTGATTCCACAGGGAATGCCAGCGAAACTGAAGCCGCGGGGCAGGGAGAGATTTTCAGACATAGCAACCTCGGTATTTAATCCCGCTTGAAACTGCTGTAATCAGTGGCTCGATAGTGTGAGACGCCCACGCCTTCGATTTCCAGCATGGCCCGCACCTTC
>WGCR01000006.1 GCA_015493675.1 Anaerolineae bacterium | reverse complement strand
CGCCTCCCCCATCCGCAAGTCGGACCACGATCCCATCATCGCCATCTTCGGCGAATAGCCTGCCTGACAGGCGCGTCGCATCTGGCGTTGAAGTGCGACGCACATCCCTTTTATCATGGATCGCAGTTCTGAACTCAGTCAATACAGCCCTCTGGCCCGCAAGCAGGCGTTGATCCTGGTGGCGGGGTTCGCGGCTATCGTGCTCATCGGCACGGCGCTGCTGCGATTGCCCATCTCCGGCTCGCACCGCCCGCTCACCTGGATGGAAGCGCTGTTCATCTCCACCAGCGCCACCACGGTGACGGGCTTGGTGGTCATCACCCCTGCTCTGGATTTGTCGCTGTTCGGGCAATTTGTGGTGCTGGCGTTGATGGAGATCGGAGGCGCGGGATTCATCGCCTTCTCGGTGCTGTTGTTCCAGCTCATCGGGCGTCGAGTGGGCATCACCGGCCGCCAGATCATCCGCAACACCCTGGGCGTCTTCGAGACGACCCGCATCATCCCCTTCACCCTGACGGTGCTGGGGATCACCATCGGCATTCAGTTGCTGGGAGCCCTGGCGCTGTGGCTGCGCTGGCGGCCCACCATGGGCGACGGCGAGGCCGTGCACCGGGCGATCTTCCATTCGGTCAGCGCTTTTTGCAACGCGGGCTTCGATCTGTTCAGCGGCACGGGCCAGAATCTGTTCGGCTACGACGCAGACCCCTACACCCTCATCGTGATGATGGCGTTGATCATCATCGGCGGGCTGGGAATTCTGGTGGGCGTGGACCTGGCCTCATATTACTGGGAGCGGCGACTGACTATCCACACCAAACTGACGCTGGTTCTGACGCTCACTCTGTACATTTTCGGCCTGGCCGTGGTGCTGATGGACCCGATTTTCGAGGGCACGACCTTCGTGGACATGAGCTGGCATGATCGCTTCTGGAAGGCGCTGTTCTCGGTGGTTTCCGCCCGCACCGCGGGCCTGACCATCATCCCCATCCACGAGTTGGGCGAGGCCAGCATCCTCACAATCATGGTCTCCATGTTCATCGGCGGCGCGCCCGCGTCCATGGCGGGCGGCGTCACCATGAGCACCCTGGCCGTGCTGACGGTGACGGTCTTTTCGACGGTGCGGGGCAATCCTCACGCGGTGGCTTTTGGCCGCACCCTGCCCCTGGAGACCATCGCCAAGGCGGTGGCCATCATGGCCGTCTCGATGATGGTGGTGTTCGTCGTCACCCTGCTGCTTTTAGCCGACACCGCAGGCGATTTCACCGCGGTCACCTTCGAGGTGATCAGCGCGTTTTCCAACACCGGCTACTCGCTGGGCCTGACCGGCGAGCTGAACACATTCGGGCGGCTGCTCATCGCTTTCACCATGTTCTGGGGGCGTCTGGGCCCGCTGACGCTGGTGGTGCTCCTGGCCCAGCGCGAGCGCCCCACCTACATCCGCTATCCCACCGAGAAGGTGGTTCTGGGATGATGCGAGGAAGGAAATGACCCACGAACAATCCAAATCTCCTTTCCGGCTCCGGCGCAAGCGCGGGGGCAAAGAATTCCTGGTCATTGGCCTGGGCCGATTTGGCGCGGGCCTGGCCCGCACGCTGCTGGCCGCGGGCCACGAGGTGCTGGCCGTAGACCGGGATTTCGAGGTGGTGGAGATGCGCGCGGCCGAAATCCCCCACGCGGTGCAGCTCGACAGCACCAAAATCGAGGCGTTGCGGGAGATCGGCGCGGAGCATTTCGACACCGCCATCGTCTGCATCGGCTCCGATTTCGAGGCCAATCTGCTGACCACGGTCTCGCTGAAAAAGCTGGGGCTGCCCCAGATCATCGCCAAGGCTCGCACCCGCACGCAAAAGGAAATCCTGCTGCAGGTGGGCGCGGAGGAGGTGATCCTGCCTGAGCACGAGGCGGGCGTGCGGCTGGGGCGACGGCTTTCGGGCATGGGCTTCATCAACTATCTGGAAGTCAGCGATGATTTCAGCATCGTGGAAATGCTGGCCCCCGAGCGCTACTTCGGCAAGACCCTGGCCGGTGCTGATCTGCGTAAAAAATTCGGGCTGACAGTCATCGCCATTCGCCGGGGAGATGAGATGATCGTCAATCCCTCTGCGGATTTCGGGATAGAGGCCGGAGATGAATTCATCGTGGTGGGTGCCATGTCGGACGCGGAGCGGCTGACAGAATAAGTATGGCTATACTGAAAAAACCTTCAACACGGAGGCACAGAGTGCACGGAGGAAGAAAAAGGCGAGGTTTGGAGAGGAATTTCTCTGTGAACTGCTACTATTTTCTCCGTGTCCTCCGTGTCTCCGTGGTGAAATAACCTTTTTTCAGTGAAGCCATTGTTCATTAATCATTATTTTTTGCTTCTGGCTCTGCCAGGTTAGGCGATGGTTGTTTTGATCAACGCCGGTGGTTCGACCGGCTCATCGCTCCAGGCGTAGGCGGTGAGCAGTTCTTCGGCTGCGGTCCGGGCCTCGGCCTCGGTGCGGGCGTGGATGTCGCACAGCACATCGCCCGCGGCCACCGCATCGCCCACCTTGGCGTGCAGGATCATGCCTACCCGATGATCGATGGCGTCGCTCTTCTTCTCGCGGCCGCCGCCCAGCTTCACCGCGACTTCGCCGAAGGTGCGGGCCCGGACTTCTTTGAGATAGCCCGACCGGGGCGATGCCAGGGGCAGGATCACGGGAGCGGTGGGGAGGATGGCGTCGGGATCATCGGCCACGCGGCCATCTCCCCCCTGGGCGGTGACGAACGCCCGGAATTTCTCCAGCGCCCGACCGCTGTGCAGGGCCTCCTCCACCTTTTGGCGTCCCTCCTCCACGCTGGCGGCTTTGCCGCACATGTGCAACAGGTGGGCCGATTCGGTGAGGATGAGCTCGGTGAAATCGGCCGGGCCCTGGCCCTTGAGGGTGGCGACAGCTTCTTTGACCTCCAGGCTGTTGCCTACGGCCAGGCCCAGGGGCTGACTCATGTCGGTGACCCGGGCCGCCACTTTGCGCCCGGCCAGCTTGCCAATGGCCACCATCAGCCGGGCCAGTTCGATAGCGGCATCCAGGGTTTGCATGAAAGCGCCATTGCCCACCTTGACATCCAGCAGGATGACGTCGGCGCCCGCCGCCAGTTTTTTGGACATGATGGAGGAGGCGATGAGGTCCATGCTGGGCACGGTGGCGGTGACATCCCGCAGGGCGTAGAGCTTTTTATCGGCGGGGGCCAGTTCGGCCGTCTGGCCTGCCACCACGATGCCGATCTCGGCCAGTTGTTTGCGAAACTCAGCTTCGCTGATCTCCGCCCGCCAGCCGGGAATCGATTCCAGCTTGTCCAGGGTGCCGCCCGAGAAGCCCAGCCCCCGGCCCGACATTTTGCCGATGGGCTGGCCAGCGGCCGAGACCAGGGGGGCCAGGGCCAGCGTCACCTTGTCGCCCACGCCGCCGGTGGAGTGTTTATCTGCGACCGGTTTGACCACGTCGCTCAGGTCCAGCATATCGCCGGAATGGGCCATGCTCAACGTCAGGTCGGTGACCTCCTGGTCGGTCATCCCTTGCAGCAGCACGGCCATGGCCCAGGCTGCCGCCTGATAGTCTGGGATATCGTCCCGCGTGTATCCCTGGATGAAGAAATCTATTTCCTCGGCGGTCAATTCAAGACCGTCCCTTTTCTTTGCAATGATATCGACAGCGCGCATAAGGTTATCCTCGTTGATAAGATGAATAGCAGCCTCAAGTATACGTCATTTCGGGGTTGAAACGGAAGTTGGGTCGGGCATATTTTGACGGGGGCTCTCTGTCCTGTTATGCTATGCAGCATGAGCTTCTATCCTCCCAAAGATCCCAATCAATTCTCTGAGTCCCCAGTTGCCGCGTCGCCACCGCCTGCCTCTTCCTCCACCCCGACAGAAGCGTCATCGGGACATTTTTCGGTGAAGATGCCCCAGGGCGCGCCGGTGGTCACCTATGCCCTGCTGGCTGTAACGATCATCGTCTATTTGCTGCAAATGGCCAGCACACAGATCTACGGTTTCGATGTCGTGATGGCGGCGGGGATGAAATCCAATGCCGCCATCGAGGCGGGCCAGTGGTGGCGGCTGATTACTCCCATGTTCCTGCATGGCGGCATCTTCCACATCGGTTTCAATATGTACGCATTGTACGTGTTGGGCCCGAGCCTGGAGCGGTTTTACGGCAAAATCAGTTTTCTGCTGCTCTATCTGGTAGCGGGCGTGGCCGGAAACGTGTTTTCCTTCATGTTCTCCACCTATAATTCTCTGGGCGCATCCACCGCCATTTTTGGCTTGCTGGCCGCTCAGGGCGTTTTCCTGTATCAGCATCGGGAATTGTTCGGCAAGAGTGCGCAACGTTCGCTGATGAATGTGATCTTCATCGCTGTGATCAACTTTGTCATTGGCCTTTCGCCCGGCATCGATAACTGGGGGCATCTGGGCGGTTTCATCGGCGGAACGCTGTTCGCCTGGTTTGCAGGCCCCAAGATGAAGATCACGGGCAATCCCCCGAACCTGACTTTGAAAAATGTACGTCCCATCCTTACGGTGCTGCTGGTAGCCGTGGTCGATCTGATGCTGTTTGTGGCTCTGGCAATGGTGATAGGCGGCGCTTCGTGATGGACGTCCGTTGTTGACAGTTTTTGCTTCATCGACGATAACAAGACACTTGAACAGTTACTCTTTTTCTTTTTTCTTTCGTAACTATACATCTACCCTTTCATAGCGAGACAAAAACCACGAAGACACGAAGGCGTAAAGACACGAAGGGGAAAATAGAAGGTTTTCTTCGTGTCTTCGAAAAGCTTCGAGCCTTCGTGGCAAAGTGTTATGTGGAATGCCTGTATAGTTACTTTCTTTCTTCGGAGGCGGCGCGATGACTCATCGTTGGTTATTATTGATTCTTGTTGTGGCAATCGTCCTGTCGGGCGTGACGCTGGCGGCATCGGCGCAGGGACCCGATGACAAAGCGCAGGTGGCCCGGGTTTACTTCGAGAGCAAGGCGCAATTGAATGAGTTGGCCGCGCGTCTCGATATCTGGGAAGTCAATAATGAGGAAGGTTATTTTGTCGCCCTCCTGAGTCCTCGTTCACTGCAGGATTTACAGAGGATGGGATTGCGTGTCGAGGTCGATCCAGAACTGACGCAGCAACTCTATCAGTCGCCACAGGTGGCGCCCGGACAGACCTCTGGTATTCCCGGGTATCCTTGTTATCGGACGGTGGAGGAGACTTATAACGATCTCTCAGCTCTGGCCGCGGCGCATCCCGACCTGGCCACCTGGACGGACGAAGGGGATAGTTGGGAAAAAACGATGCCGGGCGGGGCCGATGGCTATGATTTGAATACGCTGGTGCTAACCAATCACAACACAGCAGGCCCCAAACCCAAATTTTTCCTCATCGCCGCCATCCACGCCCGCGAATACACCACCGCTGAGCTGGCCACCCGCTTCGCCGAGAAACTGGTTAACGACTATGGCACTGATCCAGATATCACTTGGCTGCTGGACAACTATGAATTCCATCTCATGCCCCAGGTGAATCCGGACGGGCGCAAGCACGCTGAAGCGGGCGAGTCTTGGCGCAAGAATACCGACAATGATGATGGATGCACCGCCACGAACGTGAGTTGGGGCTATTACTATGGGACGGATTTGAATCGTAACAGTAGTTTCAAGTGGAATACGGCCGGGGCCAGCGATGATCCGTGCGACCAAACCTATCACGGCCCCAGCGCGGCCTCTGAGCCTGAGGTGCAGGCGATTCAGTCCTATGCCCAGAGCATCTTTCCTGATCAGCGCGGGCCCAATGATGACGACCCCGCGCCCGATGACGCCGAAGGCGTGTTTATCACCCTGCACAGCTATAGCGAGATGGTGCTTTTCCCCTGGGGCTGGACGGACACGCAGGATGCTCCCAACAGGACGGCCTTGCAGACGCTGGGACGCAAATTCGGTTATTTCAATCAATATGAAGTGTGTGCTGACTGCCTGTACAATGCTTCGGGCGTCACTGATGATTTTACCTACGGCGAGTTGGGGGTGGCCAGCTATACCTTCGAGTTGGGAACGGCGTTCTTCCAGGAGTGTTCTTTCTTCGAAGATGACATCATTCCCAAAAACATGCCCGCCTTGATTTATGCCTTCAAGGCCGCCCGCCGCCCCTACCAGAATCCCGCCGGCCCCGACGCTCTGGATGTGGCGGTCAGTGCGGCGACGGTGGATGCGGGAACGCCCGTGACCCTGACCGCCACCCTGGACGATAGCCGGTATCACAGCGGCGGGCATGGCGACGAGCCGGTGCAGAACATCCAGGCCGCTCGTTACGCCATTGATACGCCCTCATGGAAAGGGGGCGTCACCCATGCCATGAGCGCGGCCGATGGCGCGTTCGACGCCTCCTCCGAGGCCGTAAGCGCCAGCGTCGACACCTCGGGCCTGAGTGACGGGCGACACATCATTTTCGTTGAGGGACAGGATGCCGATGGCAACTGGGGCGTGCCCACCGCGGTGTTTCTCACTGTCAATGCGCCCTGCGACGCGGCGCAATCGCCCGCTGACCTGGACGAAGACATCGTCAATGCCAGTGACATGCACCTGGCATGGTCGCACAACCCGGCCAACAGCTTCTACGAGGTGTGGCGAGCTGCCGACGCTCCCTATTTCATGCCTGGCGACGCCGGCTCAGAGCTGCGCCAGACCCTGCAGGCTGCCGACGGCGTTTTCGAGTACACCGATGCCGGGGCCGTGGGCGATGCGGGCGTTCAGCACTACTATCTGCTGCGTTCGGGCAACGCCTGCGGCGACTACGCCGCCACCTTCCTGCGCGGCGGCGAGTTCGACTTCAGCCTGGTTCCCGGTAGTTGATGGATTCGAGTGAATGATTGCGTCATTCTGAGAGAGCGCATCGACCGAGGAATGACGCAATCAACTATTTCCAAGGGCGAAATCGACCTCCGCTCACCACCCCATGAAGGGAAAGCTTCTCACCAATATCGTATCCACGACCATGGCCGCAAAAAGCAGCGCCAGGTGTAGCAATGAGAATTT
>WGCR01000005.1 GCA_015493675.1 Anaerolineae bacterium | reverse complement strand
GCCCAGGCCTGGGGCTATGAGCCCAACGATCCCTACTTTGTCGAACAATGGAATTTCAAAGATGTTTTGGCTCCGGAAGCATGGAAGCGGGGCTGGACAGGCGCCAATGTTGTCGTCGCAGTAGTCGACACGGGCATCAATCCCGGTCCAGATCTGGCCTGTCGCACATTCGTCGATGCTGTAACAATCATCAGTGACACCGTCACAACGGGAACCGCTCTCGACGGCAATGGCCATGGCACTCATGTCACCGGCACCATCGCTCAGTGCACCGATAACGCTTATGGCGTGGCGGGGTTGGCCTATAATGCCAAAATAATGCCCGTTAAAATTCTCAATGACCAGGGGGCGGGAAGCGATAGCGATGTTGCTCAGGGCATTATTTGGGCAGCCGATCACGGCGCAAAGGTCATCAATATGTCGATAGGCGGCGATGTCAGCTCGATCATGGACGACGCTATCACCCAGGCTGCTGATGCAGACGTCTTGATGGTCGCCGCGGCCGGCAATGAAACCAACTCCAACATCTCCTATCCCGCCAGTCACCCTGACGTCATGGGCATAAGCGCCCTGGATGCCGCCCTGAACCTGGCGCCCTATTCCAACTACGGCCCGGGCCTGAGCCTGGCAGCGCCCGGAGGCGACCTGAATGCTGATCTCAATGGAGACGGATGGCCCGACGGCATCGAGCAGGAAACCCGCCATCCCGGTGATGACGACTGGTATATCTACTTCTATCAGGGCACATCCATGGCCGCGCCGCATGTGGCAGGCGCCGCCGCCATGCTGCGGGCGGCTTACCCCACTGCCACCGCCGCCCAAATCCGCACCGCTTTAGAAGCCAGCGCCCTGGATCGAGGCGCACCGGGCTTTGACAACACCTACGGCCACGGCGTTCTGCAAATCGACGACGCATTCTGCCAGCTCTCGGGCGCGGCATGCAACGACATCATCCTCAATGGTGATTTCGAAACGGACGACGCCTGGATCATGACCAACGCCGAAGGCGCGCCCTATCCTGTTTACACCACCGATGAGGCGCTGACAGGCGCTCGTTCCATGTACTTTGGCATGAATCCGCCTGAAAGCTCTGCCACTGGCATCGAGATGCCCGAGTACCGCAAGAAGAGCCGAATCTACCAGGATGTGGCCATCCCCGCGGATGTGGATGACGTCTTCGTCGATTATTGGTACATGCCCTGCACCGACGAAACCCCCAAAGAGAACCCTTCGGTGAACAATGACGATTGGCAGCGTTTCCGGGTTTATGATCCCACCGAGGATCCCGATCATCGCACCCGAGACGTAATCTACATGCACACGCTGGAAAATGATTGCATCTGGAAACATGTGACCTATAAGCTGGAGGACGCATTCAAAGGTCACACCATGCGCTTCAACTTCGCGGTGCAGAACAATAGCAGCGCGGGTAAGCTCACATGGATGTATCTGGACAGGGTGCGGGTGTTGGCCTACACTTACGCCCCACCGCCAAGCATTGATCTGAGTCTTGGGAAAACGGTGAATGACGCCACACCATTGGTAGGTGATAACGTCACCTTTGCCATTACCTTGACCAACGCCGGGCCCGACGACGCTACGGGTGTGCAGGTGACCGATCAGTTGCCCTCGGGCTACACCTATGTCAGCGATGACAGCGGAGGGAGCTATGCCAGCAACACAGGCTTGTGGGATATCGGCAACGTAGCCATGGGCGCCACCGCCACCCTGCACATCACCGCCACCGTGAACCTCACGGGCGATTACATGAATGTGGCAGAAGTCACCGCCTCCAATGAAACGGATAGCGATCCCGGCAATAACCGGGACAGCGCTTCCGTCACACCGGCCGTGCCTGTCGATTTGAGCGTGACGAAAGAGGTGGATAACGCCACTCCCGATGTGGGAAGCAACGTCACATTCACCATCACTGCAAGCAATGCCGGCCCCAATCCCGCCACGGGCGTACAGGTGACGGACAAACTGCCAACGGGTTATGCGTACGTCGGCGATGATGGCGGCGGCAATTATGACCACGCCTCCGGCGTCTGGAACATCGGCAACCTGGCCAATGGCGGCGCCGCCACCTTGCAAATTACCGCCACAGTGCAGGCCGGCGGTGAGTATACGAACACAGCCAAGGTGACAGCCTTCAATGAGATAGATAGTAATCTCACCAACAACGAGGCCAGCGTCGCGACCACGCCCACGCCGATCGTTGATCTCAGTCTGACAAAGACGGTGGACAATGCCACCCCCGATGTGGGAAGCAATGTCGTTTTCTCCGTCACTGTGAGCAACGCCGGACCCAGTGACGCCACGGGCGTTGAGGTGACCGATCAGCTCCCAAATGGCTACACTTACGTCGGCGATGACGCCTCCGGGGATTACAACCAGACCTCAGGCGTCTGGACTGTCGGAAATCTGGCCATGGGCGCCTCGGCCACCCTGCACATCACCGCCACCGTTAACGTCTCGGGCGATTACACGAATGTGGCTAACGTGAGCAATGTCACAGAAACCGACAGCGTTCCCTCAAATGACGAGGCCAGCGTTACAACCACGCCCATGCCGATCGTTGATCTCAGTCTGACAAAGACGGTGGATAACGTCTCACCGCATGTGGGTGACAACGTCACCTTCGCCATCACCGTCACTAACGCCGGACCCAGTGACGCCACGGGCGTTGAGGTGACCGACAAACTTCCCGATGGCTACTCTTACGTCAGCGATGACGGTGGAAACGATTACGCCAGCAACACCGGCGTCTGGGATATCGGCGACGTGGCCATGGGCGCCTCGGCCACCCTGCACATCACCGCCACTGTCAACGCCCCGGGCGATTACACGAACGTGGCCAAAGTGACCGGCGTCAATGAAAAGGACAGCGACCCCGCCAATAACGAGGACAGCGCCAGTATCACCCCAGCGCCCGTGATTGCAGCGGATGACATCACCACTGCGCCCGGCGTTCCCTTCACCATGCCCATCACCATGGATTACTTCCCTGCCCCGGGCATCGGCGCTCTGACCCTGGATGTAAACTTCGATTCCACCGTCATCACCCCCACCGGCTGCGATCCCGACCCCGACGGACTATTCGACTCCAAGCTATGCAATGACAGCTACGCTCCGGGCGTTGTCCGACTCACACTCCTCAGCACGGGAGGCGTATCCGGCGCTCACTCCCTGGCGGATATCGGCTTTATCGGCAACGGCGCAGCCGGGACGTCCACTGCGGTCACGCTAACTATTCAAACGCTCACAGATCCAGGAGGCATCCCCATCGTCAATGTGGGCACGGATGACGGCTCGGTCGCCCTGGACGTCAATCGAGGAGATGTGAACTGTGACGGTCAGGTCAACGCCATCGACGCAATGTTTATCCTGCAATATGATGTGGGCCTGATCGGGGCCAGCCAGCAGTGCCCGCCTCCTGATGGCTATCTCTACGAAACTGCCTGTGATGTGAACAACGACAATCAATGCAACAGCATCGACGCCCTGTTCATCATGCAGTGCGAGGTGGGCATCTCCAACGCCTTTTGCCCTGCAACCGCCGCGCTGGCAATAACGCCGCTCAAAGAGCTTCAGACTGCCGACATCATGGTGGGCCAGGCTGAGACGACAAGAAACGGGCTGGTGACTATTCCTATCACGGCTGATGTAGCGGATACGGCTGTGGGAGCTGGCACGATTGAGCTGCACTTTGATCCTGCCATGCTGGAGCCCACAGCCTGCCAGGCCGATCCTGATGGCAAATTCAACGGAGCGATCTGTAATCCCGACTTCGCCAACGATGCAGTCAAATTCACCCTGGCCTCAGCAGGCGGCGTCAGCGGCGCCATGACGCTGGCGAACGTCACCTTCCGGGCCATCGGCGAACCGGGCGATAGCAGCCAACTCACCGCCACCGCCTCCACCTTCACCAACACCAACGGCCAGGATATTCCCGTCACCATCTCCGACGGCAAGATCAACATCCGGGCGCTGCGCATCTTCCTGCCCATCACCAAATAACCCCCATCAATGATTCTCCCAAGCCGGAGAGGCCCGCGCCCTCCGGCTTTTTCTTTTGGTGCACATCCGTTATCATTAGCGTATCTCACAAATGGAGATGATACCCATGAAAAATATTTTCACCAGACTCATGATCGGCGCTGCCATCATCGCCATGGTGCTGACAGTCGCAGCCACTTTACACCCCCAGGCCCGATCCTCCAACCTTGGCTACGCCAACCAGGCGCAACGCCCGCATGATCCCCATTCGGTGCTGGTCAAGCTGGCCCCGGGTGCGGATTCCCCGCTGACCAAAACGCCCGGCGCCCGTCATCTCTTCGGCGACTGGTATCAGATTCCGGTCGCGGCAGATAAAACGCCGGTAGAAGCCATGAACGCACTGGCCCGGCAGAAAGATGTCATCACGGTGGAATTGAACTACCTGGTGCATCTGGATGACGTCGAGTCCGTTGCACTCGATGCTCATCCCCAAAGCTCCGAAAGCTATCCTAACGACCCCTATTATTCCTCCCAATGGCATCTGCCGCAGGTGCAATCGGACGCAGCATGGCAAATCAACCGCGGATCGGGCGTAACTGTGGCGGTAGTGGACTCGGGCGTCAGTCGGGGCAGCGATCTCGCCTGCCGCACTTTCGTATCGCCCTACAACGCCATCACTCACACGCCCGGCGAAGCCGCAGCCAGTGATCAAAACGGACATGGCACCCACGTGGCGGGCACCATCGGCCAATGCACCAACAATGACTCGGGGGTGGCGGGCATGGCGCCCAATGTCACACTGATGCCAGTACGCGCACTGGACGCCAATGGCAATGGCGCCATGGCCGATGTGGCCACGGGCATCAACTGGGCTGTCGATCATGGCGCCAAAGTTATCAACCTCTCGCTGGGTATGGAATGCAAGGGCGCCACCTGGCCCAGTTGCTCCCAGTCGATCATCAATGACGCCGTCGCCAACGCCACAGCCAGGGATGTGCTGATTGTGGCGGCCGCGGGCAACAGCAATGGCAGCACCCCCTACTTCCCGGCCAACCATCCCGATGTCATAGCTGTGGCAGCAGTGGATTACAACGAACAACGCGCTCCGTACTCCAACCGTGGCAACGCCCTCACACTCAGCGCGCCGGGCGGTGACATCTCCAAGGATGCTAATCATGATGGCTATGGCGATGGCGTTCTGCAGCAAACTTTCGAGAACAACCAGTGGGGATATTACTTCTTCCAGGGCACGTCCATGGCCTCACCCCATGTGGCCGGAGCCGCAGCCCTGCTGCGCTCGTATGTCCCCGGCGCCAGCCGGCAACAAGTGAAAGAAGCGCTCACCCACACCGCCAAAGATCTGGGAAATCCGGGATTCGATTCTTTCTATGGGTTCGGATTGTTGCAAACAGCGGACGCCCTGACCTATCTGCGGGGACTTCAGGTCACCGCCACGCCTCCCCCCACGGCCACCATCACCCCCAACACAACGCCGCTCTCCCGCATGGCCTATCTCCCCCTCATCCTGAGAAAAGCGCCGCCGCCCACGCCCACCCCGACTGCCACGGTCACCCCGACAGCGACTCCCACAGCCACGCCCGCGAGCCCCAGCGGCATCTATGGGCGCGTCACCTATAACAACGGGCCAGGAGCAGGCATCAAACTGACGCTACAAAAATACAATAGCAACAGTGAATCGACCGTAGCCACAACTTATGCCGATCATGACGGGCGCTACAGCTTTCAGGGGGCGCCCACCCTGCCCTCAGGCTACACCTACTACGTCCGTTTCGGGCCCAACGAGGATGACAACCATTTCGTCTACATCTGGTTCGGACCGGACATTTCCTCCTACCACAGTGGCGCCAATGTGCATGGCGGCGATTTCGATATCGGTGATGTCAAGATGAGTTCGCCGCCGCCCGGCGTCACCCGCTCTCTCCCGGTCACCTTTACCTGGACCAAGCGCCCGTACACTCGCGACACCTATCGCTTCATCCTGTTTGATCCCGATACTGGCAACGGCTGGCGCACAGATGATCTGGGTTATGTGGACCACGTCACCATCACGGGCCTGCCTTCGGATGTGAAATATGGCAAGGCGTATGGTTGGTATCCACGCCCCTACAACGGCAGTGACAGCTTTGGAATGCCCTACTACTATCGCTTGATCACATTCTCATCCAGCAGGATGCAGCACTCAGAGACGCTGATTCCGCTCTCAGAGCTCGGCGCCCCCTCGAAAAACGCGGCGCATCCGTCGTTCGCAGAAAAACGATAAGCATCCTCCTGTTGAATCTTTTGGATTTCAGGGAGCGCTGGCTTCGCAAAACCCGCCGGATGCGCATCCGGCGGGTTGCTGATGGCTCACAGGGCGGAGTGCGAACCCGCCCTGTATCCCCCTGGAATCCTCTTGAGCCAACTTTTTTGACGACAGGGACGAGCAGACAATGGCGGGGGTGACAAGTAAGCGGTTTGCATGTAAAATAAAGGAGAATACGCAGCACTTTATGCGACGCCCGGCCCGTCGGCAGGCTCGATGACGAGCCAGCGCCTGCGCCGCCAGAATTCATTCGGAGAACACATCATGGCCGCTCAGCAAGTCCCTGGCAATAATGATCCTCCCCGTCGCTATGTTTTCGGCCCCGTGCCTTCGCGGCGTCTGGGCCAGTCATTGGGCATCGATACGATTCCGTTGAAAACCTGCAACTGGAATTGCGTCTACTGCCAGTTGGGGCGCAGTGAACCACTGATAAATCAGCGCAAGGCCTATTTCCCTCGGGAGGATATTCTGGCTGAGGTGCAAGCGGCGCTGGCCGAGCATGGGCCGGGAGAAATCGACTGGATCACCTTTGTGGGCTCGGGAGAACCCACCCTGCACAGCGATATGGGCTGGCTGATCGACGGCGTCAAACAACTGACGGATATTCCAGTTTCGGTCATCACGAACGGTTCGTTGCTGTATCTGCCGGAGGTGCGGGCGGAGCTGGCCCGGGCCGATGCGGTGATGCCCACGCTGGACGCGGGGACGCCCGAGCTCTATCGCCAGATCAACCGTCCCTGGCCCGAGCTGACCTATGAGATGCTGGTGGAAGGTCTGCGCTCGTTTCGGGCCGAGTATGCGGGCAATCTCTGGATCGAGACGATGCTGATAAAGGGATTGAATGACAGCGAAGAAGCCCTGCGCGAGCTGGCCCGGATCATGCAAAGCATCGGTCCGGATCAAGTGCATCTGCTGCTGCCCACCCGTCCGCCTGTCGAAACCTGGGTGCAGCCCGCGGATGAAGAGGGCGTGCTGCGGGCCGCCGCCATCCTGGGAGAGATCGCAGAGGTGCTGCATCCCAAAGAGGGCGTTTTCGACCTCAGCGGTTTCGATGACCCACTGGATGGCGTGGTGGCCATCATCACCCGCCACCCCATGCGAGAAGACCAGATCCGGCGGGCGCTGGCCGCGTATAGGCCTGCTGCAACCATCGATGAAGCCCTGGCCGGATTGCTGGCCAGCGGCCGGGCGCAGGTTATCGAACGCTACGGCGTGCGATTCTGGAGCGCCGCACCCGCACATTATCCTGATCCCCAACAGAGTCAACGCACCCAACCGAAAGGGCGACGCACTTGAAGCCGCCTGGCGCGCGTCGGGCCTGCCTGGATAGACGAGGCGTTGGCCCGGTGCGCCCAGGTTGCCGCCAGGTGCGCCGCACATCACGCGCTGCACAGGAGGCGAACCATGACGGAATTTGTACTGATCGACATCAAGCAACTGAGTGCGTATCCGCTTTTCAGCCGGCTGTCAGATGAGCAGCTGCAAAAGTTCATGACCATCTGCCGGGAAGAAACCTTCCTGCCCGGGGCCGTGATACACGAGCAGGGCGCGCCCGCCAAAGAGGTGTACTTCATCCTGTCGGGCGAGGTGGCGGAGGAATTGCACATCAAGGACAAGGTGCTTTCGCCCATCAAACCACTGGGCGCGGGAGACGTCACCGGTTGCTCGGCCCTGTTCCCGCCCAATGTACACACCTGCACGGCCAGAGCCATTACCGAGGTGAACACGCTGGTGATGGACGCGGACAAAATGCGCAAGTTGTTCGATGAAGATTGCGACATCGCCCGCTCGGTGTACCGGCATCTCATTGGCTCTCTGCACCATCGCTTGCGCACTTTGGAGCTGAGCGGCGCGGTAAAGAAGTAGCGCTTCCAGAACCATCAATCGCTGATCGAAAGCCCCAAAGCGCGAGCCGATACGCGGTCACAGGCAACCAACCTTGATCTCAATCGACAGGTCTGATGACGGCGGATTCGAAACGCGCACTTTGTCCGCCCATATTTTCCAAAAACGCCGAAATTTGAGATAATTCAAAGGTAGAATCGGGGCGGTAGCGCGTCGATTCTGTTTGCGTGCGTCGGCGTGTCAAACGCACGCATTCCATTGCCAACACATTCACGATTTCATTCATACATTTTGCCCTCAAAGGAGGTCGTATCAATGGCGATTAGCCCTCTCGTAGAAGAAATGAAGGCAGCGCACAAGCTGCTGGTTGAGTACGAATACGAACTGCGTCCGGTTGAAAAAGGATACGCCAACCGTACGCTTTATATCAATCTGGATGACAACGAGATTCAGGAGAAGCCGGTCACCCAGGAGATGAAAGATGTGTTCACCGGCGGTCGGGGGTTTGCCCTGTGGCTGCTGTGGAACGCCATCGACGGGAACACCAAATGGGATGATAATCGCAACGAGCTGATTCTGGCCAATGGCCCTATCAGCGGCTCCACCGCGTATCCGGGCCTGGGCAAGACCACCGCAGTGACGGTATCGCCCCTGACGCACTCCATTATCGACAGCAATGGCGGCGGCTATTTCGGGCCTTATCTCAAATTCGCGGGCTTCGATGCGCTGGAAATCCAGGGCAAGTCCGATAAAGAGATCATCATCTTCATCGATGGCGACACCGGCAAGGTAACCATCGAAGAAGCGCCGATGGAGGAATTGGACACGCATATCATCGCCGAGCAATTGACGGAGATGTACGCGGATCCTGCCAAAGGCGAACGGGGCAAGATGGGCGTTTCGGTGGTTTCGGCGGGCGAAGCAGCCGAGCATATTCGCTACGGCATCCTGAACCTGAGCTGGTATGATGTGCGCCGCAAGCATGTGCGGGTGAAGCAATGCGCCCGGGGCGGCGTGGGTCGCGTCTTCCGGGATAAACACATCAAAGGCATCGTGGTGCGCTACAGCAGCCTTTCGGGCCGCAGCAACAACCCCGCCAACATGGAATTGATCAAAAAAGCGGGCAAACGCATCAACAAAGAAATTGCCCTGTATGATGATGTGCAGAACCAGATGCGAAGCATCGGCACCGCACACCTGGTGGAGATCATGGATCATTTCGATCTGCTCCCCACACACAATTTCAAATACGGCTCCCATCCCGAAGCCCATAAAATCGATTCGACCGTGTGGAAGAGCCTGTTTACTCAGGGCATGCCCGACGGCTGCTGGGCGGGCTGCCAGATGTCCTGTTCCCATGCCGTGGATAATTTCCGGCTGCAAACCGGGCCCTACGCAGGCGAAACAGTCATTGTAGATGGTCCCGAATACGAAACCGCCGCGGGCCTGGGCGCCAACATCGGCAACTTCGATCCCCTGGGCGTGCTGGAGCTGAATTTCTATGCAGACACCTACGGCATCGACACCATCACCCTGGCCAACTCCATCGCCTTTGTGATGGAACTGTGGGAGTATGGCGTCATCGACGAAATCGACACCGGCGGCCTGGACCTGACCTGGGGCAACTGGAAGGATGCGGCGGAGCTACTGCATCAAATGGCCCGGGGCGAAGGCTTCGGCGCCGAAGTTGTAGGCAACGGCGTGCGTTGGATGGTGGATTATTTCGCCGAGACCAAGGGTGCAGATCGCCAGTTGCTACAAGATATCGGCATGCAGGGCAAGGGCCTGGAGCACTCGGAGTATGTGACCAAGGAATCGCTGGCCCAGCAGGGCGGCTACGGCATGACCCTGAAAGGCCCGCAGCATGACGAAGCCTGGCTCATCTTCATGGATCAGGTGGAGAAGTTGATTCCTACCTTCGAAGACAAGGCCGAGGCGCTGCATTACTTCCCCATGTGGCGCACCTGGTTCAGCCTGCATGGCCTGTGCAAGCTGCCCTGGAACGACATCGAGCCGCCCGACAACAAGGAAACTGACGAGCCCGCCAAAGTGCCCGAACACGTGGAGAATTACACCTGGCTGTTCGAAGGCACCACCGGCGTCCCCATCACCGGTGATGGCCTCGTCGAGCAATCGGAGCGGGTCTACAACTTCCAGCGGGTTTTCACCCTGCGCATGGGCTATGGCATCCGCAAATTCGACTACAACCCCTACCGAGCGGTCGGGCCTGTCACGGTCGAGGAATATGAATCCCGCCAGGAACGTTATGACAAGCAGCTTCGAGAAGAGGTGGGCGTTGATCCTGATGGCCTGAGCACCGAGGAGAAGATGGCCAAACTACGGGCCTATCGCGAAGACCGTTACG
The DNA here is from genome assembly GCA_015493675.1 of Anaerolineae bacterium. GTDB lineage: Bacteria > Chloroflexota > Anaerolineae > J102 > J102 > M2005. The sequence goes on along the minus strand of WGCR01000005.1, from coordinate 7,098 downwards.
AACAACTGGTTGATGCAGTTTACAAGCGCCGCGGCTGGGACAAGAACGGCATTCCCACCCTGGAAACGCTCAAACGCCTGCACATCGACTTCCCCGAAGTGGTGGATCTGGTGGAACGCAAGCGGGCGGAGCTGAGTTCATAGAGATTCGTGGAGACTGGCAGAGAGTCATGGAGATTCGAGGGGTCGTCCCGCAATCTCCATGACTCTCTCAACCCCCATTCTCCCGATAGGCTTCTCAGGAGGGCGTGGATGATGAGCGACGCCAAAACAATGAAAAACGCTATGGAAATCGCCCTGCTGGGCGCGGCTATCCCGCCCGCCTTCATGGCGCTGCGCTTTGTGCAGGGGCAGAAACAGGCCGAGGCCGTGTGGCAGGCCAGCCAATATCCGAAGCTGGGAGATATTGGCAGCGTCAAGAATCTCTCCATCTTGCCTCTCATCGACTGGCGCACGGCCAGCGATGAGCTGGAAGGAGAACCGGGCGTTTCCTATCTCATCCGGGCCGATGACACCACCATCCTTTTCGATATGGGCCTGAACAGAGACTTTAAGCATCCATCGCCCCTGCTGCGCAACATGGAGAAACTGGGAATCTCTTTCGATGAGATTGACATGATCTTCATCTCCCACAACCATCTGGACCACGTGGGAGGGATGCAGCATGTGAAGGATGGGATTTTCGGGCCTTCCGCCGGTTATGTGAACCTGCACCAGGCGCCCGCTTACGCGCCCGTGCCCATCGTCAATCCTTCGGCTACGACCATCGTGGTGGAGGAGCCCACGGTGCTGGCGCCGGGCATTGCCAGCATGGCCCCCATCCCCCGCCAGCTCTTCTTCCTGGGCTGGACGCCCGAACAATCCCTGGCCATCAACGTGGCAGGCAAGGGCATCGTGCTCATCATCGGCTGCGGACATCCCACCATCCAGCGCATCATCACCCGCAAGGAGATGCTCTTCGACGAGCCGTTGTACGGCGTCATCGGCGGGCTGCACTTCCCGGTCACCGCTTCGCGGTCGGTGCGGCATGGCATCCCCGCCCAGCAATACTTCGGCACGGGCCGCTGGCCGTGGGATCATATCACCAGGGCCGATGTGCATGAGGCGATTTCCTTCCTCTATCGCCGTGACCCCAAAGTCGTCTCCCTATCGCCTCACGATAGCTGTGACTGGTCGCTGACCGCGTTCCAGGACGCTTTCGGCAGTCGTTATGTAGACCTGATGGTGGGCAAGGAGATCGAAATTTGAGTGCCAGACCTCTTGTCCGCATTTACACCGACGGAGCCTGTTTGGGAAACCCCGGACCAGGCGGCTGGGCGGCGCTCTTGCGCGCCAATGGTCATGAAAAAGAACTGGTGGGCGCAGCCAGCAAGACCACCAACAACCGCATGGAGTTGCGGGCGGCCATCAATGCCCTCGACGCCCTCAATCGCCCCTGCAACGTCATCCTCCACACCGATTCGCAGTATTTGCGGCGGGGCATCACCCAATGGGTGCATAACTGGCAGCGCAACGGCTGGAAAACCGCCAGCAAGAAACCGGTGAAGAACAAAGACCTGTGGCAGGCCCTGCTCAAGGCTATCGAACCGCATGAGGTGCGCTGGGAATGGGTGAAAGGCCATGCCGGGCACACTGAAAACGAACGCGTGGATGCGCTGGCTTCGGAAGCGGCCCACACCCGGGCCAAAAGCGCGCCGCCCGATTTGGGAGATTGACGCCGGTCTATCGCCGGTCGAACAGGGCCGGATGAAACACAAAACGCTCCAATGTCGCGGCCACGGCGTTCTCTGGCTGGGTCGGAGCGACCCATTTGGCCGCAGCCAGGGCCTCGGGCGCGGCGTTGGCGGGCGCGGCGCTATAACCCGCCCAGCGCAACATGCTCACATCGTTGCCGGCATCACCGATGGCCAACACTTCATCCCGCCGGATGCCTCTTTGCTTCGCAATCCAGGCGATGGCTGCGCCCTTGCTGGCGTCCTGGTTCACCACCTCGACAAACCATTGATGCGAACGCACCACCTCCGCCCGATCGCCCAGGCGGGCGCGTAACGCCTCCAGCATGGCGGGCACGGCGGCCACATCGGGCTGAACGACCAGCAGTTTGACCAGCGCTTCTTCGATGTGGGACAGGGCGTCAGGATCATAGCGGATGGGAATGCCGCCAGCCAGCCAGTATTCATCTTGTTCGGGCGAGAAAGCAATCCGTTCCATAAAAATATCGTGGGCAGTGTAAAAGGCGGGAACAGCGTCGAAGGTGCGGGCAATAGCTGCGCCCTCGACGACGGTTTCACGGGGAATGGTGAACGTGTGGAGGATATCGCCGTTGCGCAGCGCTGTCACGGCGCCATGTCCGCCCACAACCGGTTCATCGGCGGTCACTTCCAGTCGATCCAGAAAAGGCCCGATGGTAGCGGGCATCCGTCCCGTGGCTACAACGACGGTGACGCCCATTTTTCGGGCCCGGCGCAGGGCGGCAATGTCTTCTTCGTTGATGTGACCCTGTTCATCCAGCAGCGTGCCATCCAGGTCGGTTGCAAGCAGTTTGATCATTGTGTTTTGGTTATCTCCAATAGTCGGTCAAGACCGGCGAGGTCCTGATGAAGGCGAATGGTGGCATGGGGGAAAACCCGCCGGGCGAGTTCGATCACGGCCGGGCCCTGATCGTAGCCTATTTCCAGCAGGACAGCGCCGCCCGGACGAAGAAATTCGGGAGCCTGGGCCAGCAGTCGGCGCAGATGGTCCAGCCCTGCGGGCCCACTAAACAACGCGCCGGCCGGCTCGTGTACGCTCACCTCAGGGGCCAGGCCCGAACGATCGCGCTCGGCCACATAGGGCAGGTTGGCCAGGAGCAAATCGGCGGGCTCGGGCAGGGGCGCCAGCAGATCCCCCAGGAGGAAGACCACGCGCTGATCCAGCCCCAAACGCAAGGCGTTGGACCGGGCCACATCCAGAGCCCGGGCGCTGATGTCTGTAGCGACGATGCGCACCGTGGGCGGCGTATGTTTGGCCACAGCCAGGGCGATAGCGCCACTGCCTGTGCCGATGTCCGCCACCATGGCGCGGGGATGTGTTTGCAGCCAGGTCAGGGCACGCGCCACCAGCTCCTCGGTCTCGGGCCGGGGAACGAGCACCGCGGGCGTCACGTGCAGCAAGATGTCGTAAAACCAGCGCCGCCCTGTGATGTAGGCCAGGGGATGGCGCTGCAACCGGCGGTCAAGCAGCGCCCGGAAAGCCGTCTGCTGCTCGGGCGTCAAAATATGTTCGGGATGCGTCAGCAGCCGGGTGCGATCAACGCCCAAGGCGTGAGCCAGCAACAACTCCGCGTCCAGCTCGGGCGTGTCGACCCCGGCGCGAGACAGACTGCGGGCGGCATCAGCCAGGAGTTGCGCAACAGTCGGCGAATTCATCCCGCCATTTTACCACAGCCCCCTCCTACTTCCGCCTAAAACGAGGGATGATGAAGGGCGTTTGTCGCCTGTACGCCTCATACGAGTCCCCGAATCGCAGCGCCATTTCTTTTTCCTCGGCAACCCTGATGTAATACAGCAGAAGCGCTGATCCCAACGCCACCAGCACCATGGCCGAAATCGACCCCATCAGCACCGCAATGGCCCCATAGAGCACGATGGTCCCCAGGGCCATGGGATTACGGCAATAGTTGTAGGGAGGCCGCACGATCAACGCCTGGGTGGCCATCACCGGCACAGGTGTGCCCCGTCCGGTGGCAAATTGCACCACCACAGCCCACAAAGCAAAGAGAAGGCCCGAGATAATCAACACCCAGCCCAGAATCGTCGTCCAGGGCGGAAAGAGGAACAGGGGCAGGCCCAATCGCCGATCCACCCATGTCGAAAGATACACCAGCAAAATCGGCAGAATCGCCAGAAAAAAGGTTCCGGCGACAATCAAGGCGGCCAGGCGCTGACCGGGGCTGTACTCGCGCTCAGTTTGCTTCAGAAATCTGTCTTTCATTTGCAGGCGTTCGAGGCCTAACAGCCTCCTTACGGGAATGCTGACTCGATAGCTATCGCGTGTGGCGTCTCTATCATACCACAAATAAGAAAATTGTGTCTGGGGCAGTCAATCACTCGGGTGCGTTTCAAAATTTGGGCGCACTGACCGACTCAAGTCGGACACTCCAGGCCTGCGGCCAGTGGACGGCCGCCGCCGTCCAAAATCACGCCGATAAGCTGGTCGCCGAAGGGCGACCACTGGCGCGAAGCGCCGGGAGAGCCCGAGTTCACTCGGCTAGTGCTCGGTGACGGACGCACGGCGATTTTTACCCCTAAATTGAAACCCAATCACTCCAGACGGGCGATGCTGTCGAAAGTCTCGCGCACCTGGCGATAGGCGGCGTCGATCTCATCGGCTTTGTTGGCGGCGTTGCGGAAATGCGTGCCGTAGAAAACGCGCCAGGCGGTATCCACCGTCGCGAAGCGACGCGAAAGCTGGATGATGTCGTTGCGAACCTGCTCGGCCTGTTCGGAAAGGCGCCGGGCGTGCACACCGGCCCGAATCAGCTCCACCTTTTGCGTCAGAGTCAGGGGCGACACCACCTGCACGCCCCGCTGCGCATACTCCCGCAAGAGATCATAGCCATAAGTGACCAGAAAATAGTAGACGCCCTCGGAGGGGATAAAGGCGAAGGCAAAATCGGCTGTGCCTTTCTCCGGACGCACGTAGGCGGTGGCGATCTTCTCCAGATGCCCGCGTACATCGCCGAGAAAACGGCGCTTGAACTGGCCCCGGGCCTTGGGATCGTGGCTCTCTCGCAGACGGCGATAGTTGTCCAGCGGAAATTTGGAGTCGATGATGATGTAGCCGCTGGTGGATTTGATGAAGGCGTCGGGGATTTCGCCATTGAAAAGCCGCTGGCGGATGCCGAACATATCGGGCGGCAATTGATCAGCCAGAATGGTCTCCAGGGCGATCTCGCCCAGAGAACCGCGCTCGGTGGGCACGCGCAGCATCCTGTCCAGCGAACGGTAATCGTGGCGGATATCGCGGGCGTACGTCTCCAGCCGTCCGACGGTCTGCTCCAGGCCTGATTGCTGCATGGCCTTGACCACCGCCACCTCCAGATTTTCGGGCTCAACCTTGCCCCGGGTAAACACCAGATAGATCAGTGCGATCAACAACAGAATAACAACGCTCAGCAGCAGGGGGATTAGCTGCGACACGAGGACCTCCTGTCAGCAACAGTGGGGGAATTGGGGGATGTTGGGGGAAGAAAACCGGAGGCTGTCAATCCAAATGACGGGCGCCCAGCTTTCACAGGCACATTTTACCATTTCTCCTACAGGACAGAAAGTCGCCCGTCATTGCTGGGCGTGTTCCAATTTGGGGGCATGGTGTATTTGCCTGTGACTGGCAACGGAAGGCGCTTGAGCGTCTTTCAGCTATGAGCCCGGCCCCTTGGCGCCGGGTGGAGGCGGCAGTCTGGAATCAACCTCAACCCCGCGTTCTCCCGCACATCCGCCACCGCCTGGGACTAAAAGCCCAGGCTAAAAGCTGAAATCGGATGAAGCCGATTACGATCGGTAGCCCGCCCCAATTTTGGAACGCACCCGTCATTGCTACAGTTTTTTGATCATCTGTACCTGCCCAGGTTCAAACCCCAATTTCAGATTCAGCTCGATCATCGCTTTATTCACACACCTCACTCAGCATCAACGTAGCCCCCGCTTCTCTGGCCCATCTTTCTCCTGCCATCTTCAGGCGTTTGGCAATGCCGGCGCCCCGGTAGGCCTCGTCCACCCAAAGCGAATTGATGTGCGCATAGAGCGTGTCATCCTTCTTTTCAAGCGTAAGCCAATGAAAACCAACCATCTCCTGCTCTTCATTCCGGGCAACAAGGATACAGACATCTGCCTCGCCTCGCACCTCTCGCAGATAAGATGCCAGCTCTGCAATGCGAGGAGCGTCCGGCTGATAGCCCGGAACCCAGTCCAACGGAGCGTTTTCATGGATGCGGGCAATGCGTTCGATCTCTGAGGGATCGCTGTCGTTTGGGCCAGTAATCGTTATTGTTTCTTTCATTCTCCACGCTTTCTATCAGACAGTTGCAATCATTCTCCCACTGCCTGCAACCGTTCGGCCTGTTCGGCCAGAGCCAGCTCGTCGATGAAGTCATCGAGCTCGCCATCCAGCACCGCGGGCAGGTTGTAGGAGCTCTTGCCGATGCGGTGGTCGGTGACGCGATTTTGGGGGAAATTATAGGTGCGGATTTTCTCGCTGCGATCGCCGCCGCCCAACTGCGAGCGCCGTTCTGCGCCCAGCTCCGCCTCCTGGCGCTGCACTTCCATATCATACAGCCGCGCCCGCAGGATGGACATGGCCTTGATCCGGTTCTGCAACTGGCTCTTCTCGTCCTGACAGGTAACAACCAGGCCCGTGGGCAGATGCGTGATGCGCACGGCGCTGTCGGTGGTGTTGACGCTCTGACCGCCCGGCCCGCTGGAGCGAAAGATGTCGATGCGGATATCGTTGGGACTGACATCGATCTCCACATCATCGGCCTCCGGCAGCACCGCCACGGTCACGGTCGAGGTGTGAATGCGTCCCTGCGATTCGGTCTCGGGCACGCGTTGCACCCGATGCACGCCCGATTCATATTTGAGGCGGCTGTACGCGCCCTTGCCCTTGACCAGGAAGATGATCTCCTTGTATCCGCCGATGCCGCTGCGATTGCTGGAAAGCACCTCCACCTTCCAGCGATGCCGCTCCGCGTAGCGGGAGTAAAGACGGAAGAGATCCGCGGCGAACAGGCCCGCTTCGTCGCCGCCGGCGGCCGCCCGGATTTCTACGATGACATTCTTGCTGTCGCGGGGGTCTTTGGGAATCAGCAATTTTTTCAGGGCTTCTTCCAGCGCGGCGGCCTGCTGCTTCAGGTCCTTCAGCTCCATCTCGGCCAGCTCCCGCATCTCGGCATCATCCTCCATGGCCATCATCTCCTCCGCCTCGGCCATCTCCTGGCGGACGCGCCGGTACTGGCGATAGGTTTCGACGATGTCGCGGATTTCGGCCTGCTCCCGGGCGATTTTGGCCGCGCGCTGATAATCCGCAGAGACTGCGGGATCGGCTAACTGCGCCTCCAGGT
>WGCR01000004.1 GCA_015493675.1 Anaerolineae bacterium | reverse complement strand
ATCCTGCGCGAACGCAATACGCCCAGCGCCAACTTGCTGAAAAAGTATGACATCACCCTGGACGCGGTGAAACGCACCATCGAGGAGCTGCGTCAGGGCAAGAAAGTGCAGGATCCCCGGTCGGAAACGCGCTTCAAGGTGCTGGAAAAATACGCCCGCGACCTCACCGCCCTGGCCCGGGAAGACAAGCTGGACCCGGTCATTGGGCGGGAAATGGAGATCATGCGCGTGATCCAGATTCTCAGCCGCCGCACCAAGAATAATCCCGTGCTCATCGGTGAGGCGGGCGTGGGCAAGACCGCCATCGTCGAAGGTCTGGCCCAGCGCATCATCCAGGATGACGTGCCCGATCTCCTCAGCGGCGTGCGCATCATGGCCCTGGACCTGGGTGCGCTCATCGCCGGAACCCGTTTTCGCGGCGAGTTCGAGGAGCGTCTGAAGACGGTGATGGACGAAGTCCGCGAAGCGGCGGGCCAGATTATCCTCTTTATCGACGAATTGCACACCGTCGTGGGCGCGGGGGCCACCACCGGCGCCATGGACGCCAGCAACATGATGAAACCGGCCCTGTCCCGCGGCGAACTGCGCGTCATCGGCGCCACCACGCCCGATGAATTCCGGCAGCACATCGAACGGGACGCGGCTCTGGAGCGCCGTTTCGCCCCCATCTGGGTGAATGAGCCCTCGGTCGAAGAGACCATCGATATCTTGCAAGGGCTGAAACACCGTTACGAAGCGCACCATCAGGTGACTTACACCGACGAGGCGTTGCGGGCCTCGGTGCGCCTTTCCCATCGTTATGTCACCGACCGTCGTCTGCCCGACAAAGCCATCGATCTCATCGATGAAGCAGGCGCCAAAAAGCAGGTGGCGCTGCACTCCGAACCGCCCGAGCTCAAAAAGATGAAGCGGGAGCTGGCCGATCTGCGCCATGAGGAAGAGCAGGCCTGGTCAGATCGGGATTACGCCCGCGGTGCGGAATTGAAGACGGAGCTTATCCGCCGCGAGCAGGAATACACCATGCACTATCAGCGCTGGCAGACGCAGGCGGGCCTGAGCAGCGAAGTGGATGAAGAGGCCATCGCCCAAATCGTCCACGCCTGGACCGGCATTCCCGTCAGCCAGATGCTGGAATCGGAAAGCAAAAAACTGCTGCGGATGGAAGAATATCTGCACGGGCGCATTATTGGCCAGGATGAGGCCATCGTGGCAGTTTCAGACGCCATTCGCCGCTCCCGCGCCGGCCTCAAAGACCCGCGCCGCCCCATTGGCTCCTTCATCTTCTTGGGGCCCACCGGCGTGGGCAAAACCGAGCTGGCCAAAGCCCTGGCCGAGTTTCTCTTCGATGATGCCGACGCGTTATTGCGCATCGACATGAGCGAATACAAGGAATCTCACACCGCCAGCCGTCTCATGGGCTCGCCTCCCGGCTATGTGGGCTATGATGAAGGCGGCCAGCTTACCGAAGCCGTGCGTCGTCGTCCCTACCAGGTCATCCTCTTCGATGAGCTGGAAAAAGCGCACCCCGAAGTATGGAACACCCTCTTGCAGATTCTGGAAGATGGTCGTCTCACCGATGGTCACGGGCGCACCGTTGATTTCCGTAACACCATCATCATCATGACCACCAACGTCGGCTCCCGCCGCGTGACTGAAAACCGCCGCATCGGCTTCCAGAGCGACGCAAGCATGGACGAAACTCGTCTCCTGGGCGATATTCAAAAAGACCTCAAGCAAACCTTCCGCCCCGAATTCCTCAATCGCGTCGACGAGATCATCCCCTTCCATGTCCTCACCCGCGAGCAAATGCTGCAAATCGTCGCTTTGCAGGCGACCGATATTGCCGAGCGCTTGCGGGAGCTGGGGGTGGATATTCAAGTGACCGACGCCGCCGCCCGCGTGCTTAGCGCCAAGGGCTACGATCCCGAATATGGCGCCCGCCCGCTACGCCGGGTGCTGCAACGGGAGATCGAAAGCCCGCTGAGCAAGCGCCTGTTGCAAGGCGAGTTCGGCACGGGCGATCTCATCATTGTGGATGCCGAGGTTGCGGGCGACGCCAACGACGAAAAGGCGCTGGCCCAGGGCAAGATCATCTTCCGCAAGGGCGTGCCCGAACCCATCGCTGTGGATTTTCCTGTGGATGTCGAGCAGCGCCAGACCAACTGATTTACTCCGACCGCAATAACGTCCGCCCGGATGACAGACCGCTGTCCGGGCGGCTTCGCGTCCGGAGGGAAATCAGAAGGGTGTGTCCAATTTCGGTTGGGCGCATTCTGATTCCGGCGAAATTGCCGAGTGAACTCGGGCTTTTTAGGCGCTTCGCGCCAATGGTCGGCCTGCGCCGACCGGTTTATCAGCGTGATTTTGGACGGCGGAGGCCGTCCATTGGCCACAGGCCTGAAGCGCCCGACTTTAGTCGGCTGGTTACTGCGACAGCGCCCAACTCATTTTGGACACACCCAAATGAAAATGGCCCACCCACCGTTATCCGAATCGATTATCAGCCTCCAGCAAGCGCGGGAGCGCCGCATCTTTGGGCGAGAGAATGGGCGTCTGCACGGGCCACTGGATGGCGATGGTCGGATCATTCCAGATGATGCCGCTGTCCAGCTCGGGGGCGTATTCGGCTGTGGCCTTGTAACTGACATCGGCCACATCGCTCAGCGTCAGAAAGCCGTGGGCGAAGCCGGGCGGAATGTAGAGCATGTGATGATTTTCGTCCGACAGCATCTCGCCCACCCATTGCCCGAAGGTGGCGGAGTCGGGACGGATATCGACGGCGACATCGAAAATAGCGCCGCGGACCGCGCGCACCAGTTTTCCCTGCGCCCCGGGCGGATTCTGATAATGCAGGCCGCGCAGCACGCCCCGAATCGAGCGGGAATGATTATCCTGCACGAAGGTCTCAGGGATGCCGTGGGCAACGAAATCGGAGTATTTGTAAGATTCGAGAAAAAAACCACGGGCGTCAGGAAAAACGCGGGGTTCGATGAGGATGACGTCGGGAATATGCAGAGGCGTGAAGGTGAAAGGCATGGGATTGGCAGAGATGAGAAGGCGATTCGCGCCTGGCGGCGGCCCGCTGCCAGGCAGGACGGGCCTTTGTGGAATCGGAGAAAAAGGTGACAGTTACCTTGCTTCCAATAAAATCTAATGTCTATCAATCAAGGATTCGACCGCGGCTCGGGTGGGCAATGAAGGTTGAGCGCCCAGGCCCGTGGCGGCCAATGCGCCCGCAGCATT
>WGCR01000003.1 GCA_015493675.1 Anaerolineae bacterium | reverse complement strand
TCGAGGGCATCCGCGACATCGCCATGACCACCAACGCCATCCTGCTGGCGCAACTGGCCGAGCCGCTGGCCCGAGCCGGGCTGAACCGCGTCAACATCTCTCTCGATACCCTGGATCCCGGAAAATTCAAGTTCATCACGCGCTGGGGAGATTTGAACAAAGTGCTGGCGGGCGTGGAGGCGGCGGAGGCCGCGGGCCTGCATCCCATCAAGCTCAATGCGGTGGTCACCCGCGGTTTCAATGATAGCGAAGTTGTGGATCTGGCCCGACTCACTCTGGAGCGGGCGTGGCAGATCCGTTTCATCGAACTGATGCCTTTCGGCAGCGAAGCTGCGTTCGCCCAAACAGCCGTGGTCAGTTCCCGCGAGACGCGGCAGCGCATCGAGGCGGCGCTGGGGCCCATGCAGGAAATTCCGGGTCACGATCCGCGCGATCCCGCCCGCCCCTTCCGTCTGGTTGGCGCCCGCGGCAGCATCGGGTTCATCAGTTCTGTTTCGGAGCCCTTCTGCGACAGTTGCAACCGTTTGCGGCTGACCGCCGACGGCAAACTGCGTTTGTGCCTGTTGCGGGATGGAGAATATGATATTCTGACGCCGCTGCGCGCGGGCATGCCCATCCGGGAGCTCAAACAGGAAATCCTGGCTGCGACATACTTCAAACCCTGGGGCCATGGTCTGCCCGACGGCGACATCCCCCAATCTCGATTGATGTCCCAGATCGGGGGATAGCAGGTGCGAGGCGACGGGGCGACGGGCGTGAAGCAATCACGCAGGATCGGGGAATTGTGTGTTATTATTTGAAGATAAACATCGTTGTTTGACTCATTCCTTTTTTCACTATCTTCAAAGGAGCAAAATCATGGGTGAAGCCATGGCAGCGCATCGGCCTGTCGACACCAATCGGGGCGAAATCTTCAGTTGGGCCATGTACGACTGGGCCAACTCGGCGTTCAGCACTATCGTTGTCACAACCCTGCTGGGCCCCTACCTTTCCAATCTGGCTCAGGCCTCGGGGGGCGTCAGTTTTCTGGGGATGCGTTTCGAGCCGGATGCGTTTTTCCCCACAATGGTCTCCATCTCGGTAATTCTGCAGGTGTTTCTGTTACCGCTTTTGGGAACGATCGCGGATTATTCGGCATTGAAAAAGCGCATGATGTTGGCATTTGCCCTCATCGGCTCCCTGTCCACGATTCTGCTGTTTTTTGTCAAGCCAGATATGCCCTTGCTGGGAACCAATGGCGCCATTTTATTGGGAGGGTTGCTGTTTATTATCGCCAACCTCGCGTTTGGCGCAGCAGTCGTTCTCTACAACGCATTTTTGCCCGACATCGCTGAACCCAAAGATCGGGATCGCGTCAGTTCATTTGGCTGGGCTTTGGGCTATCTGGGCGGCGGTCTGGCCCTGCTCGTAGCGTTGGGGCTTTTTACGGTGATGTCGGACAAGGAGCTGGCGGTGCGCATTGGCCTGGCTTTGGCCGGAGCCTGGTGGCTGATCTTCACGCTGGCATTTCCGGCCCGGAAACTCCGCCAACGCCGCCCGCTGAAGGAGCTCCCGCCTGGTGAATCCTATCTCAGCCAGGGCGTCAAGCAGATATGGCGCACCCTGACCAGTATGTATCGCCTGTATCCCGAAACCCTGAAATACCTCATCGCCTATCTCATCTACAATGACGGTATTCAGACTGTGATCGTTGTGGCCACGCTGTTTGCAGCCACCGAACTGGGGGCGGGCGCCGATGTGTTGATGATGCTGATCCTGATGATTCAGTTCCTGGCCTTTTTGGGGGCGTTGTTCTTTGGCTGGCTGGCCGGTCGTATGGGAGCCAAGAAGTCCATTCTCATTTCCCTGGTCATTTGGGCCGGCATTGTCATTTACGCCTATGGCTTCCTGTATCAGATCTGGCAGCTTTTCATGATGGGCGTGTTCGTGGCGCTGGTCATGGGCGGTTCTCAGGCCCTCAGCCGTTCCCTCTACTCCCAACTTATTCCCCGCCAGAACGAGTCGGAATACTTTGGATTTTATGAGATCAGCGAACGAGGCACCTCCTGGATTGGGCCGCTGGTTTTCGCTGCCGCGGTGCAATTCACCGGCAGCTCCCGCGTGGCCATTCTCTCCATCATCCTCTTCTTCATCGTTGGCCTGCTCCTGCTCATCCCCGTCAACGTCCGCAAAGCTATGTTGGATGCCGGCAACGATCCATCTGGCGTTGTGATTTAGATGCTGTCTAGCACACGAAGGCCGAAATGATTGTATGGTTTGCTATGATGATGCGCCGCGCCGGATGTGCGATCCGGCGCACTTTTCCTGTTTAACCCGCCGGATTGCGAATCCGGCTGGACGCAAGCGCAAGCAGCTAACTATTCAACGACTTACGCCTCCTTGTACGAGTCCGATAGTCGGGATTGGACGACCTTCCTCCCCGGCAATCCGTCAGCACCCGACACCCAATATCCGATACCGCACCTTCCGCGGTTTTCCATCTCATTTTGTAACTGCTAACGTATGCCATAAGGTTGTCTTTTTCCACTCAAACCTGACAGGTTCTCGTAAATCTGGCGGTAGGATGTGCGGTTTTCAGCCAGCGACAAGACGTGCAAGGCTCTGAATCGTCGCCAAAGGAACCTGTCAGGTTAGTTCAAGCGAAGACGACCTTAGCAGTTACCTCATTTTACTCACAATTTCCAATGAACCCACCCCCTGATTTTTCCCC
>WGCR01000002.1 GCA_015493675.1 Anaerolineae bacterium | reverse complement strand
TAAGAGACAGGTCCTGAAAAAAACTTTGATCTCACGCAAAGACGCAAAGGCGCTAAGTTTTTTGCCTCTTTTTCCCTTTGCGTCTTTGCGTGAGATCAGCTTCTTTGTTTCTGTCAGGTTAGGAAGGTGGGGGAATGGGGGAGGCCCGAAGACCTCCCCGCATCACAAGCGTTGGGGCAAAGGGCCCTATTTAATTGATACAACTCTCTTCATGTTCCAGCCTCCTGTGAGCAATAAAAAAAGGCCCCGGAGCGTAGCTCCGAGGCCAATAACGACAGACTGAGGGTGTATCAGTTCTAATCAGGCATCAGACGCACTCCGACAAGGTCCCGCGGCGCGGCCATTGGCAGCTACCATAACAGGGATGAGGTAGTCGAAGTGTGAGAACATGTCGGATGATTTTCCTGAGAATAATTTGAACGAGGGTATTGTAGCATCATCGTAAAAAGAACGCAAACGCCTTTCCGTTGAATCATTGTAACTATACATGTCCCCCTTCTTAGCGAAGCAAAAAACCACAAAGACACGAAGGCACAAAGGAGAAAATATAAGGTTTTCTTCGTGTCTTTGTGAAACTTCGAGCCTTCGTGGCAGAATAATTTGAAGGATACCTGTATAGTCACGAATCATTTTCTTGCCCTGACCTTGCATTCATGCCCCGGATGACGTATGATTGCAGTCTTAAATCTCACCTTTTATATCGGGACCGACTATGAGCGTAACACTATCTGAACCGCGCAAGGATGTGCGTATTACCTTCGAAGATGGCCGGGTTTTCTCCGGACGCGTAGGCGCGCCGTTGGAGGATTTTGTGCTGGCTGCGACTCAAGAGGATGACGGGCCTGCTGCCGTTGCCTCCATTGTGGATAACAAACTCACCGAGCTGGCCCGCCCGGTCCTGCGAGACGGCAACGCCAGCCTCATCCGCCTCAACAGCGCCGACGGCGCCCGCATTTACCGCCGCTCACTTACCTTTATGATGATCGCGGTGGCCAATCGCTGCTTTCCCGACGCCCGGGTCTATGTGGAGCATTCCACGGTCAATGGCGGCTATTACTGCCGCATCGAGGGCCGCGAGCCTTTCTCGGATGAAGAGTTGAAGCACCTGGAGAAGCGGATGCACGACGTTGTCACAGACAATCTGCCCATCGAGCGTAAAAAAGTCACTCTTGACGAGGCTATACGCATCTTCGAGGAGGCGGGCGACGAGGAGAAACTGGCCCTGCTCAAACAGCGCCAAAAGCCAGATCTTATCATCTACAAGCTGTGGGAGACTCGTGATTATTTTCATGGCTATATGGTTCCGCGGACAGGCTATCTCAAGTATTTTGTCATCGAACCTGCGGATGGCGGCTTTTTATTGCGTTTCCCCCGCCAGAATCAGCCCACTACCATCCTGCCTTACACCGCACCCACACCGCTTTTCGAAGTGTTTATGCAATACAGCCAATGGCTGCGTCGGCTGGGCATCCGCAATGTGGCCGGGTTGAATGAGGTCATCGTGACGGGCCAGTTGACCGAGGCCATTCTGGTTTCCGAGGCCTTGCATGATCAGCGTATCAGCGAGATTGCAGATCAGATCGCACAGCAGCGGGAGCGGGTGCGGGTGATCCTCATCGCCGGGCCTTCCTCATCGGGCAAAACCACCTTCGCTCGACGATTGGCGGTGCGGTTGCTGGCCGTGGGGCTGCGTCCGTTGCCCATCAGTGTGGACAATTATTTCGTCGATCGGCAGCACACGCCTCGGGATGAAAACGGCGACTATGATTTCGAATCCCTGTACGCGGTGGATATCGCCTATCTCAATCAGCAGATCAACGACCTTATCGCCGGTAAGGAGGTGACGTTGCCCGAGTTTGATTTCAGCACGGGCGAGCGCAGGCCGGGCCTGAAGGTGCGCATCACCCCCAAGCATGTGCTGGTCATCGAGGGCATTCACGCCCTGAACCCGGAACTGCTGCCCAATGTGGACCCCAGCGCCGGATATCGTATCTATGTCAGCGATCTGGCCCAACTCAATCTCGACCGCTACAACCGCATCTCCACCACCGATGTGCGTCTCATCCGTCGCATTGTACGAGACGCCCGCAGCCGCAGCTATTCGGCGATGCACACCATTGCCCGCTGGGAAAGTGTACGCCGGGGCGAGCGCAAATGGATTTTTCCTTTTCAGAATCAGGCCGATATCATGTTCAATTCGGCCCTGCCCTACGAACTGGCAGTATTGCAGCCCATGGTGCTGCCTCTGCTGCGCCAGATCGAGCCGGATACCCGCGAATGGATTGAAGCCAAGCGCCTGCTCTCTCTGCTGCGCTGGTTCCGCCCGGCCGAGCATGATCATGTGCCCTCTGATTCCATCCTTCGGGAATTCGTCGGCGGTTCCATCCTGGAAGATTACCGGCCCTGGATCAATCCTGTGGTGTGAGCTACGCTGAGTAATTCCACACTCCCCATCTGATTTTTCCCAAACAGGATGCGTAAAAATGCCTTCAGAAGCCGCTCAACAGGCTCTGTCCGTTCTACGTGACCCCAACCATTTTCAGTGGTATGTCATCACCCTACTGGGGATTGTCGTGTTCATCTACGCGTCGGAGTTCCACGCCGGGCGCTGGAGCCTGATCTTCGCGGGCCTGGCCTTCTGGGGCGCAGACTGGATCAACGAAATCCTCAACTCGGTTTTCTTCCATTTCAACGGCTATGCGCCGCTGTGGGGAACGCCGGGCCAGTCCGCCTACGTCATCCTCATCGGACTGAATATCGAGATCATGTTCATGTTCGCCATCGCTGGCATCGCCTGGTCCAAGTTCCTGTTGCCTGATCCCAAGACCAAAATCCTGGGGATTCCCAACCGCTGGGCTGTGGCCCTGACGGGCTCTGCAGTCAGCGTCATTATCGAGCTCTTGCTCAATCGGATCGGCGTTCTCACCTGGGACTGGTCTTGGTGGGACGCGAACACGCCCTGGCTGATTTTTATCTTCGGTTATCTTTGGTTCTTTGTCGTTGCTTTCTGGGTGCACGATATGAACGACGTGAAGAAACAGGCCAAGGCCGTGGGCGGGCTTTGGAGCCTGGTCGCAGCGATGATCCTGATCTCCGGCGTCTGGCTGGGGTGGTTATAACTTGACATTCTGCCTCCAACGCCCGATAATTCCCTCACAACCTTATAAGCCCACCAAAAGCAATGACGGAGAAAAGTAAGCGGGCGGAAACGCCCAGAGAGGAAGGGTCGAGGCTGCAAGCCCTTCTGCGCAGACCCCTGCCGAAGTTCCCTCTCGAGCTGATGGAGTGAAGAGCCCGCTTGGGCCTGGTAGTTCCATCCGGCAGCCAACCGTTACCCCGGCAGCCGTTCGCCTCGTATGAGGTGACAGGCACTTTCTGTCTGCTGCAAACTTCCGATTGGTGTTTGCAAGCTCACTGAGATTCAACCAAAGTGCCTGTCACCTGAAAACAGGCCGACGGAACTGAGAGCCTCGCTACGCGAGGAAACAGGGTGGCACCGCGGATCGCATATCAGCGCTTCGTCCCTGAGCGGATGGAGCGTTTTTTTATTGGATATTGGGTATTGGATATTTGCTATTGGTGAAAGCTGCCAATACTCAATATCCAATACCCAATACCCAGTATCCAACATCAACAAGGATTGCCTTATGTCTCAACATCAAGAACTTATCCAACTTCAGGCCCAGGCCGAAAATGAGCTGGCTGACGCCCGAGACGAGAAGCAGCTCGAGGCCTGGCGCATCAAGTGGCTGGGCCGCAAAGGCCTGGTGCCCGCAGCGGTCAAGCAGATCGGCTCGCTGCCCAAAGAGGAGCGCGCGGCCTATGGTCAGGCCGTGAATCAGTTGAAGCAGGCCGTGCAGGCCGCGTTCGAGGCCCGACAGCAACAACTAAAAGAGGCCGCCATGGCCGCAGAACTGCGCTCGGAGGGCTTCGATCCCACCCTGCCCGGGCGCAGACCGCAGATCGGGCGACTGCACCCTTCCAGCGCCACCCTGCGAGAGATCGCCCACATCTTCGCCCACATGGGCTTCGAGGTGTACACCGCCCGGGATGTGGAGACCGACGAGTACAACTTCCAACTCCTGAACTTCCCCAAAGGCCATCCCGCCCGGGAGATGCAGGACACCTTCCACACCACCACGCCCGACGTGCTGCTGCGCACCCACACCAGCCCGGGCCAAATCCGGGTGATGCGGGAGCGCTACCCCGAGCCCATCCGAGTCATCCTGCCCGGCAAGTGCTATCGCTACGAGCAGGTCACGGCCCGCTCGGAGATGATGTTCCACCAGGTGGAAGGTCTGGTGGTGGGCAAAAACATCACCTTCGCCGATCTCAAAGGCACGTTGCAAGCCTTCGTGGATCAGCTCTTTGGCGAGGGGCGGCAATTGCGCTTCCGGGCCTCGCACTTCCCCTTCACCGAGCCCAGCGCCGAGGTCGATGTGGACTGCATCCTCTGCGGCGGCAAAGGCTGCCGGGTGTGCAAATACACCGGCTGGCTGGAGATTCTGGGCTGCGGCATGGTGCATCCCAATGTCCTGCGCAACGGCGGCTACGATCCTGAGGAATGGTCGGGCTACGCCTTTGGCATGGGCCCGGAACGCATCGCCATGCTCCTCCACGGCGTGGACGACATCCGCTACTTCTTCAGCAACGATGTGAGATTTTTAGAGCAATTCTGATCTCACGCAAAGACGCCAAGGAAGAAAAAGAAAGAAAAAAAGAAGAGGCAAAGGATGAAAGAAAATGAAGTTGCAAAGGTGGTCGTGGATGCAGCCTATCAGATTCACGTCACACTTGGCCCGGGCCTCTTGGAATCCGCCTATGCTGCTGCACTGAATTATGAGCTCCAGAAACGAGGCCTTTCCGTTCAAGCTGAAGTTCCCATTCCATTGATTTACGATAGCGTTGTTTTGCAGGAAATGGCTTACAGAGCTGATATGATTGTCTCGGACTTGGTCGTGCTCGAATTGAAGTCTGTCGAAAAGCTTCTGCCCGTTCATAAAAAACAACTGCTCACCTATTTGAGATTGCTGGACAAACGCCTTGGTCTCCTGATTAATTTCGGCGCAGCCCGCATCAAACATAACATTACCCGGGTGGCCAATGGTCTGCCCGAATAACCCCACCCTGACAAAAATCACTCACGCAAAGTGCAGCGACATCCTTTCCCTTCTTTGCCTTTTTTACTTTGCGCCTTAGCGCCTTTGCGTGAGACAAAAGAGAGGTTCTTATGCGAGTCCCTTTATCATGGCTAAAAGAATATGTCGATATCACCCTGCCCGTGGATGAGCTGGAGGAACGGCTCACCCTGGCCGGGCTGGAAGTCGCCAATGTCGAATACGTCGGCGTGGAGCCCCCCGCGTCGGTGCGGTTCAAAAAACAGATAAAACCGGGCGATGTAGTCACCGGCAACGGGCATATCGTCTGGGACAAGGAAAAAATCTTCGTGGGCCAGGTCGTCAGCGTGGAAAAACACCCCGACGCGGACAGATTGACCCTGGTCACCATAAATTACGGCACGGAGGAGCCCCTGACCGTGGTCACGGGCGCGCCCAATCTCAAACCGGGCGACGGCGGCCAGAAGGTGGCCTTCGCCACCGCCGGCGCCATGCTCATCGACGCTTACGCCGACGCGTTCAAAGTGCGCAAGCTGAAACCGGGCAAGATCCGCGGCATCCTCTCCCAGGGGATGGTCTGCTCGGAGCGGGAGCTGGGGCTTTCGGACGAGCATGAGGGCATCATCATCCTGCCCGACGATGCGCCCGTGGGCGCGCCCCTGGCCGATTATTTGGGCGACGTGGTCTTCGATATCGACATCACCCCCAATATGATCCGCATCGCCTCCATCATCGGCGTGGCCCGCGAGGTGGCGGCCATTACCGAAGCGCCCCTGCACATTGATATGCCTACCTGGCAAACCTCGCCGCCGCCCGCGGGCGACTACGCGGACGTGGAGATTATCGACGACGATCTCTGCCACCGCTATACTGCCAGCATCGTTCGAGATGTGGCGGTGGGGCCTTCGCCCTTCTGGACGCAGCACCGCCTGAAGCTCATCGGACAGCGGCCCATCAGCAACCTGGTGGATGTGACTAACTACGTCATGTTCGAGTGGGGCCAGCCTCTACACGCGTTTGACTATGACAAATTGCTGGCGCGGGCCAAGGCCATCGGCAAAGACAAGGTCAAGATCATCGTGCGGCGGGCCGATGAGGGCGAGAAATTCACCACCCTGGATGGCGTGGAGCGCACCCTGGATGCCGACGTACTGATGATCTGCGACGAGGCCGGGCCCATCGCCATCGGCGGCGTCATGGGCGGGTTGGAGACTGAAGTTTCGGATGAGACTCGCAACGTGCTGCTGGAATCGGCCGCGTTCGAGTTCATCAACGTGCGCCAGACCGCGAAGAAGCTGAAATTGCCCTCCGAGGCCGCGTATCGATTCAGCCGCGGGGTGCCGCCCCGCCTGAATCCCATCGGCAATGTGCGCGGGGCTCAGCTCATGGCTGATCTGGGCGGCGGCGACATCGCCCAGGGCATGATCGATGACTATCCCCGCCCTCAGCCGGTCATCGAAGTCCCGGTCACCGAGCGGGATGTGCAACGCTGGCTGGGCATTGACCTGAGTCAGGATGAGATCATCGACATCTTGCAGCGGCTGGAGTTCGATATTCGCGTGGAGGACGATGTGATTTGGGCCACCGCGCCCTGGTATCGCCTGGATGTGAGCATCACCGCGGATGTGCTGGAGGAGATCGCCCGCATCTACGGCTACGACGCCATCCCCGAAACCTTGCTGGCCGATGAATTGCCGCCCCAGCGCCGCAACTGGGCCTGGGAGCTGGAGGAGCGTCTGCGGGACATCCTCGCGGCCGCGGGCCTGCAGGAGACCATCAACTACTCGATGACCGCCATCGAGAATTATCGCAAGACCTTCCCCGATAACCCCGAGGACGCGCCGGGCCCGGAGATGTTCGTGACCCTGGCCAATCCTCTCAGCCAGGAGCGCAGCGTCATGCGCCGCTGCCTGGGCGTCAGCGCCCTGGAGAATCTGCAACGCAATCTGCGCTACACTGACCGCATGGCCGTCTTCGAGATCGGCCTGGGCTACCGGCCCGAGCTGGGCGACGGCGTGCTGCCCAAAGAAATCCGGCTGCTGGCCATCGCCCTCACCGGCCCGCGCGAGCCGGGCAACTGGCTGCACGGCGACGATAGCCCCATGGACTTCTTCGACGCCAAGGGCGTGCTGGAGGCGCTGTTCGAGCGGCTGGGCGCCAGCGACGATGTCGAGTATCGGGCGGAGAGCGCACACATCTTTGGCCCCAAAGCCGCGGGCGTGTATCTGAATGGCCAGAAGATCGGCAACGTGGGCGAGGTGCATCCCAAAGTGCGGGCGGCCTTTGATTTGGGTGACCGCCCGGTGGCGCTGGCGGGCCTGCAAATCGCCCCCCTCATCCCCTACATCCAGACCAAAAAACACCTGCACCCCATCAGCAACTTCCCCGCTGTCAAGGAAGACATCGCCCTGGTGGTGGATGAGGCCATCCCCGCTGGCAAGGTCGCGGCGCTAATCCGCCAGACCGCGGGCGCGAACCTGAAGGATATCCAGCTCTTCGACGTCTACCGGGGCGATCCCATCCCGCCCGGCAAGAAATCCCTGGCCTTCTCCCTCACCTTCCAATCGCCCACTAAGACCCTGACCGACAAAGACACGGCCAGGCTGCGGCGGAAGATCGTTGGGCGGCTGAGTCGGGAGATCGGGGCAGAATTACGCGAAGCGTAAAACAACAAGCCCTTCGAGGTTTCGCAAGCCTCGAAGGGCTTGTTTACACTGCCAGATCGAATGGTAGATCAGCGATATCTCGCAAGCGATTGCCTTCGATCATGATTTCCAAAGATTCAATAACCGCCTCGTTGCCTGTGGCATGAACGGCGGCTATCAACTCATGCAGGGCAAAGTGGTAAACGCAATCGATATCTCCCATGCCCAACGCCAACGAAGCAATGCGCGTCGGCATCGGTTCCGCCGTAACGATAACGATATGGGGTGTATGGCCCTTGCGATTACGAATGAGATTCAGCCCCTCAGTGCGGGCATTTTGCGAACGATCACTGCGCAAGGTTAATTTGCACGAAATGCTGGCATGGAGAAAGGGGCGGGGATGGGAGACATTTTTTCTGCGGGCGGGCGTCAGTTTGGGC
>WGCR01000001.1 GCA_015493675.1 Anaerolineae bacterium | reverse complement strand
GTTGAGCGTTATCCCACATTATCCCTCATTTTCCCACATTATCCCTCAAAACCATGTTTTATGTAAAATCATAAAACTACACAACGTTATTTGTATACATAACTTACATAGTGATCATCAATATGA
This sequence comes from Anaerolineae bacterium, assembly GCA_015493675.1. Lineage (GTDB taxonomy): Bacteria > Chloroflexota > Anaerolineae > J102 > J102 > M2005. The sequence goes on along the minus strand of WGCR01000001.1, from coordinate 3,290 downwards.
TGGAGATAAGGTGACATAAAGTATGGTTGAGTATGATAAAATGCTGTCCTGTACGATAAATCAGGCATGCTTATCCCGCTTGTTTGCTTTTAGTTGGCCGGAAATTTGAGGATGCGGGCGCTGCGGGCTGGAAGAGTCAGGCTCAGGCTGACACTCATCTCTCCAGCCTCGCCCGGCTCCGCCCTGCCCCACTGCAAGTCTTCTTCAGATTTTACGACACTCCCCCACAACGTCTCCGCCGCCCGGTTCATCACCAGATTGACGGGAATTTGAAGGCTGGGCGCGGCTGGCGACTCATTTGCATTGAAAACCACCAGGATGTGGTCAGTTTCATCCGCCATCATGTAGGCCAACACCTCCTGGTCGCCATGAATGGGAATAAAACGCCCGTGGCGCAGGGCTGGCTGCTCCCGGCGTAGGCGTACGGCGGCCCGCGTCCAATCCCATGTGGGCCGATGCCAGCGCCGTTCATCCCAGGGAAAGGCCCGGCGGCAGTCGGGGTCGCGGGCGCCCGCCAGCCCCACCTCTGTGCCGTAGTAGATGCTGGGCGCGCCAGGCAGCGTCATCTGCATGAGGATGGCCAGATGCAGGGCGCTTTCGTCGTCACCGGCGGTGGTGATGAACCGGGGCGTATCGTGCGTGTCCAGCACATTGAGCTGGGAGCGTTGCACCGCGGGCGGATAAGCCTCCAGCGCCCGGGTGAGTTTTTGCAGAGCGCCGCTGGCTGTCAACGGTTGCAACTGATATTCAAAATTGCTGAATTCCCGTCGCAAGGTGCGGGCGGCAAAGAAATTGAGCGCCGTCAGCGCCACGGGGTAATTCATGAGACCGTCAAACCGATCTCCCCTCACCCACTCTGGGGATGATTGCCATATCTCCCCCACCAGATAGGCTTCCGGGTTGATCGCTCTCACCCGCTGCCGGAACGCCTCCCAGAATCCATCCACCGTGATCTCGTTGGGCACATCCAGCCGCCAGCCATCGATGCCAAATCTCACCCAGCGCTCCCCCACCGCCAGCAGATATTCCCGCACATTATCATTTTTTATGTTAAATTTAGGCAGGGCAGGCATATTCCACCAGGCGGCGTAGTTGGGCTTTTGCTTGCTGTCATAGGCCCGCAGCGGAAATCCGTAGATGGTGAACCAGTCCAGATAGGGCGATTCAGGCCCGGTCTCCATGATGTGATGAAACGCCCAGAAGCCGCGGCTGGCGTGATTGAACACCCCATCCAGGATGACGCGGATGCCGCGGGCGTGAGCCGCATCCAGCAACGCCCGCAACGCCTCATTGCCTCCCAGCAGCAGATCCACCTGGTGATAATCGTAGGTGTGATAACGATGATTGCTGGCTGACTGAAAAACGGGGTTGAGGTAGATGGCATTGACGCCCAACGCTTCCAGGTGATCCAGATGCTCCACGACGCCCAGCAGATCGCCCCCCTGGAAGCCATTGGCGGTCGGCGGACTTCCCCACTGTTGCAAAGTCCCGGGTTTCTGCACGCGCTCGCTGCGGGCGAAACGATCGGGAAAAATCTGATAAAAGATGGCGTCAGCCACCCATGTGGGCGGATTGGGCGTGATGGCGTCTGCCGATGACATGGGTATATTTTATGTCGAGATGTGGCGGGCGTCTATTTTCGTTTGGGAACCGCCGGCGCGCCCGCTGACTCGGGGCATTCATACGCCTCGAAACGCCCGACCAGGGTGTGCGGCAGACGCCCGCGCAGGCGCACCCCGTCATTCCCGTGGACTTCCTCTTCCACCACGCCGAAGGTGTGGAACAGGTCCACCAGATCGCCCTGATCGTAGGGCAGGAGCGCCTGGATAGGCTGCATGCGGGCGATAATCAGGGCCTCGATGTGGGCCAACAACGTCTCAAGGTTTTCGCCCGTGAGCGCCGAGACAGGGATCGCTTCGGGATAATCCTCGGCCAGTTCGGGCGCGAGCTGGCGTCCGGGCAGCAGATCGATCTTGTTGAAAACGATGACCACGGGAATATGGCCCGCGCCCAGATCATCCAGCACTTCCTCCACCACCGCCGCCTGTTCCGAGGCGTTGGGATGCGAGGCGTCCACCACATGCAGGATGAGGTCTGCCTCCAGGATTTCCTCCAGCGTCGCCCGGAAGGCTGCCACCAGGTCAGTGGGCAGCTTCTGGATGAATCCCACCGTGTCGGTGATAAGCGCCTCCCGGCCCGAAGGCAGCGTCATCTTGCGGGTGGTGGGGTCCAGCGTCGCGAAGAGCTTGTCTTCGGCCAGCACGCGGGCGGGCGTGAGGGCATTGAGCAGGGTGGATTTACCGGCGTTGGTATAGCCCACCAGCGCCGCCAGCGGCAGATGGGATGCGCGGCGTCGGGCCCGATAGCGCTCGCGGTGCGCCCGCACCTCGGCCAGCTCCTTCTTGAGCTGAGAGATTTTGCGGTTGATCTCGCGGCGGTCGATCTCCAATTGAGTCTCGCCGGGCCCGCGCACGCCCACGCCGCCTGTGGCCCCGCCCGCGCGTCCGCCCGCCTGCCGGGCCAGATGCGTCCAGGCGCGGGTGAGTCTGGGCAGCCGGTATTCATATTGAGCCAGCTCCACCTGCAACGCGCCCTCTTTGGTGTGGGCGTGTTGGGCGAAGATATCGAGAATGAGCGCGGTGCGGTCCAGCACCTTCACATCGTCGTCATCGATGGCCTTCTCGATCTCGCGCTGCTGCCGGGGACTGAGCTCGTCATCGAAGATGACCACCTGGATGTCCTCCGCCCTGACGATGCTGACCAATTCCTCCAGCTTGCCCTTGCCGATGAGCGTGGCGGGATTGGGCCGTTGCAATGTCTGCGTGAGACGGGTGACCACGGTCACGCCTGCGGTTTCGGCCAGGCGTTCCAATTCATCCAGGCTGTCGTCCAGCGAAAAAGGCGTGGGCTGTCCCTTGATGGCGACGCCAACCAGCAGCCCGCGTTCGATAATGGGTTGGATTTTAACGGGATGTCTGGTCATGGTGACGGGGTCTGGGGCGTTGGGGATTGCAGCGATGGCGCGATGGTGAGAAAATCGTTGTTTTCAAGATAGCTTTCCAACAGAGCGCCGACATCTTTCAGCGTCCCGGCATCCAGTTTGTCGCAATCATCCTCGGTTGTGCGGGCGTAGGGATAATCGGACTGGATGATTTCGGCGGTGGGAATGCCCGCCCGCAGAAAAACGGTGTGAGCGTCCTCGATGGCGGGTCCGGGCTCGGCGATGAATCGATCCTCATAGCCCAGGCGCTTCGCCAGTCGCCATAATTGCGTTTGCAGCGTCAGGGTTG